>JBIPMR010000832.1:0-2678 GCA_044369025.1 Luteolibacter sp. | reverse complement strand
CCAGATATAGGAACCGCCGAGCGCCCCGCCTTCGGAATCGGTAAAGCTGTTAGGTAGGGTGCCGCGCGCCTCGTCCGGCTGCGGGTCCTGCTGGCGCAGTTTCGCCGAGCGGGCGTATCCGGGAATCTCGATGTCACCGGTTTCGCGGCTGAAGGCATCGACGTGAAAAGCAAACGGCCCCGCGCCCCAGTTGGCGGCGCCGGAGATGGCCTTGGCGTCGTCCACCGTGCCGTAATGGGTCGCGAAATTTCCCGTCGGCCAGGTTCCGTCGAGCCGCTCCTGCGGAATGCGATCGTCGATCACATTGACCACGCCACCCACCGCATTCGGGCCGTAGAGCAGGGTTGCCGGGCCGCGCACGACCTCCACCGAGCGGATGTTTGAGGGATCCGAGGCGACCGCGTGATCGGGAGAGACGTTGGAGACATCGAGCACCGAGGTGCCGTTTTGCAAAATCCGCACGCGGTCATCGCCGAGGCCGCGGATGATCGGACGGCTCGCGCCCGGGCCGAAATAGGTGGCGCTCACGCCCGGTTGGCCGCTGAGGGTCTCGCCCAAGGTCGGCTGGATTTTTTCGGCGAGTTCCCGGCCTTTCAAGACCGTCGCCGGCTGGGCGAGTTCGAAAAGCGTGCGATCGAGGGGATTGGCGGTGACCACCAATTCGTCCAGCCGCTGCGGCAGAAGGTCGGGCGATTGGGCGAGCAACGGACTGGTGAGAACGAGAGGGAGGATTTGCCGGAATTTCATGATGCGCCCCGAATTCCGCCTAAACGCAACCAGAATGCAAGAGCATATTTAAAACAGGCACAATCGGGATGCGCAAACCTTCACTTGTGGATTGCGCCCGCAGGCAACAGGGTCCCCGCCGATGCCAAGCCGCCCAGCCACGATCCCGCCCCGCCGCGAAGCGCCGTGGCTGGCCGGAATGCGGGCGGCGCGGGCCAATCTGGTGCCCGGGCTGATCGTGCAGGCGTTGATGTTAGGCCTGGTGCTCGCGTATTATTGCCACCCGCCGATGCGGGACTGGCTCAACGGCCTGGCGGAAATCAAGCGGCGCTGGAGTTATGGCTACTCGGCGATCGCCTCGATCTGCGCCGGGGCGTTGGTGCCGGAGTTGCTGCGGATCTTTGTGTTTCAAAAAGGGAAATTCCACCGCAGCAACCTCGCCAATCTCGTGTTCACCGTCCCGTTCTGGTGCGCGATGGGGGTGATCGTCGATTTTTTCTATCGCTGTCAGGCGGGCTGGTTTGGCGGGGAGGTGAGTTTTCCGGTGGTTACGAAAAAGGTACTGGTGGACCAGTTTCTCTACAACCCGCTGTTCGCCGCGCCGGTGACCGCCTGGCTTTACGATTGGAAAAACCGCGGCTTCCCGCGGACCGGCCTCGGCGCTTATTTCACCGCCGCCTACTACCGCGACACTGTCGTGCCGACCTTGTTCGCGACTTGGGGCGTGTGGATTCCGATCGTGGCGACCCTCTACTCGCTGCCATCGCTGCTGCAAATCCCGCTGTTCGCGCTGGCGCTTTCGCTGTGGGTGATGCTCTACACCTGGATGAGCGAGCAGCGGGCTTGAGTTTCTGCTCGGACCGCCAGGGGATGAGGAGGGTGGGACTGCGGCCCACCCGGGTTGCCCGGAGTGCAACCCTCCTTATGGCTCTATGGACTTCGCGGCTTTTTTGGCGGCGACCTTTTTCACAGGGCGGGGTGGGAAGTCGAAGCCGATTTTGCCGTCTTTGGGGTCGAAGGTGAGGTGGGCGTCGAACTTGCGCTTGGTGCGGTTGGAGACAAAGCCTTTGATTACGTCGGTCTTGCCGGCGGCGATCAGTTTGATCACCTGCTCGCGGGGGATTTCGCACTGGAGGATGGACTTGCCGATGCGGATGCCGTGGGGGTCCTTTTTGGTGACGATCTCCGGGACGTGGTAGGCCTTGTCGGTGGCGTAGACCTTGTAGGATTTGCCGTCCTCGGTTTTGGCTTCGCCAATGAGTTGTTCTTCGGTGAGTTCCGGCGGGCCGTCTTTTTCGTCGTTGTCGAAGACGAAGTTGACCTTGAACTTGGCGTCGAGTTCGAGGGCGGCGTCGAAGGGTTTGTTGAACTTCGATTTGAAGCCGGTGAGCGGGCCGACGTGTTTGGTGGTGAAAAGCTGGATGGCTTCCTCCTCGGTGAGCAGGCGGCCGGCGATGTGCTTTTTGACTTTGAATTTGCACTCGGGCTCGCGGCATTCGTAGGTGGCCTCGGTTTGTTTGAGGCCGGACGCGCCGCAGATCGGGCAGGTGGCTTTGAGGTCGGGGAAGACCTCGCTTTTGGCGAGCTCGGCGGCTTTGCGGGCCTTGGTGCAGATCTCGTCGGTGTAGGAAATGATTTCCTTCATGAAGTCACCGCGCTGGAGATGGCCCTGCTCCATTTGGTGGAGTTTGAATTCCCAGTCGCCGGTGAGTTTCGGCGAGTAGAGGCCCTCGATGTTCATTTCGCGGACCAGCTCGATGAGGCGCATGCCGGAGCCGGAGACGTGGAGTTCGCGGCCGTCGCGGGCGAGGTATTTCTGGGCGATGAGGCCCTCGATGATTGCGGCACGGGTGGCGGGAGTGCCGAGGCCGCGCTCGGCCATCGCTTCGCGCAGCGCTTCGTCGTCGATGAGTTTGCCGGCGCCTTCCATCGCGGAGAGCAGCGTGGACTCG
>JBIPMR010000379.1:0-4501 GCA_044369025.1 Luteolibacter sp. | reverse complement strand
CCTCGACCCGCGCTTTCGGGGCCAGATTGCGGTTTCCCCGCAGCACCATGATCTCGGACAGCGCGAGAACCGGCTCGCCATCGCTTTCCCAAGGCTCGGTGGCGGTCAGGCGGATCCGTTGCAAGCGTTCGCCTAACGGACAGGCCGCGGCCACCGGATAGAGTCCGGGATTCGGATAGTCGCCGGCGGTTTCATCCATCAGCAGAATGGTTTCACCGCTTTCGTCAAAACCTTCCAACAGAAAGCGCCGCGGAAACCCAAAACCGGGCACCTCCCCGCTGGAGCCCTTGGCGAGCAGTGGAACCAGGACCACGGTGTCCACCGGCGTCGCAGCGGTGAACTCCACCTCCACCCACATGTCCTCGCCCGGGACCATTCCCGCACTTCGGAAGCCGCTCCGGTTGCCGCTGTTCACGCCGGCGACGCTGGGCAGCAGCTTGCAGTTCTGATCGATTTTTGCCACTTGGGATTTCAGGCTCTGCAACTCCGGCGCCGCCCAAAACGCCAAGCGCTCCACCCACACCGGGGACTCCGCCGCCGCCGCCGCACCGCTGGCTAACAGCAGCCACAGCCCCGCGCGCAGCTTGATGAATGGGCGACTCACCACAGAACGATAAGCACCCGCTCCGCAGTCTGCAACCGTTGAAAACAATGCAGGCTCACTCGGCAGGGCTCTCCTTGGCATGGAAGGTCGGGGTGACGCCGAGATGCTTTTTGAGGAATCCGAAGACCTGGGGACGGAGGTCGAGTTTTTCAGATTCGAGGTAAAAGGTGTGGGGGCCGCCCGGCACGATCACCAGCTCGTGCTCGACTCCGGCGGACTTCAAGGCGGCTGCCAGAGTTTCACTTTGAGAGAGGGGCACGGTCTCGTCCGCGGTGCCGTGCAGCATGAGAATCGGCGCGTCCTTGGCATCCACATAAGTGATGGGAGATGCCTTGCGATAGAGTTCCGGCGCTTCCTCGCGGGTCTTGGCGAACATTTTCATGTCGTGATAGTTCATCAGGTCCACCGCGCCGTAGAAATTGACCGCGCAGCGGACATGGGTGGGGAATTCGCCATAGGGCCCATCCGGTTCGAGTCCGTCCGCGGGGCCGGTGGTGGCGAGCATGCTGGCGAGATTGCCGCCCGCGGAACATCCGATCACGCCGATGCGCTGCGGGTCGATGCCGAGACGCTCCGCGTTTTTCCGCAGCCAGCGCACGGCGGTCTTGGCGTCATGCAGGCTTTGCGGCCAGGTGACCTGGCCTTTCATTTTCCGCAACTTGTAGTTGATGCTCATGGCCACGCAGCCGTTGCGGGCGAGGTGGCCGGCGATGTTGAGCTCGCGGCGGCGGGCCTTGTCGCCGTCGTTGAAGCCGCCGCCGTGGATCACGACCAGTGCGGCCGACTTGGTGTTTGGATCGCGCACCAGCGGAAAATAAAGATCCGCCTTTTCCTTGCGCCCTTCGGCGAGGAAAGCGGTGTCGGGCTCCACCCGCACGTCGGTCGGATAGACCGGCGGGGCTTTTTCCTTGGCCGTCGCCACCGCCGCGACGGTGAGGATCCCGGAAATC
Organism: Luteolibacter sp.; assembly: GCA_044369025.1. GTDB lineage: Bacteria > Verrucomicrobiota > Verrucomicrobiia > Verrucomicrobiales > Akkermansiaceae > Luteolibacter. The sequence continues at coordinate 2,947 of JBIPMR010000379.1, read as the reverse complement.
AGAAGCGAGGGGATTTTCAAGTTGAGTGACATCCCTTGAAACTGGCGGATCTCCCCGGACGGTGTCGCCTCACGAATATTCGTGAATGCGCGGTCTAACACGCTTCCGCTGGGTCAAGGCCTTCACCTGCGGAGCGATTGCTTTGCCGTCACGCGCTCCCCGCCCCACCCATCACCAATTCTCGTGAGGTGACCACCCGGCCGACGTGGCCTCACTATGACGCCGTGAAAGCAAAACCCCTCGCGCATCGCACCCGGCGATTCGAACCACTCCTCGCAATCTCCCTCGGCTTCGCGCTGGCTTCCGCCGTCACCGCCGCCACCAAGACTTGGAACACCACCAGCGGATCGCTTTCGGGAAGCACCAGCTGGTCCCCCACGGGAACTCCTTTGACGACCGATGAGGTTGTTTTCGACGGCACCGTGACACCGGCCGCTTCCATCAGTTCCGCAGCCTCAAGCAATCCCACGTTCGGCAACTTCATCTGGAATAACAACACCTCTTCGACGTTGCAGATGAATACCACCAGCAACACCAGCGCTTTTATCCGGCTCAGCGGTGGCGGCGGATTCACCGCTGCCGTGGCTGCGGGCGGGGCAGCAGGCGACTTGATCGTCATGGGAACCAACGCTGCGGACAACACCCTCACGGTTTCCGCGATCAACATCAACGCCGCCCCAGGCACGGCGTTGCTCCGCTTCCGCCTCGATAATTCCGGAAATTTCAACGTCGTGAACGCCGGGGCCCATTTGAGCATCGGGACCGCCATCAGCGAAAACGGCGGTGCCCGAACTCTCACCAAGACGGGTGCCGGACTTCTCACGCTTGGCACGAACAACACCTTCTCAGGCGGAGTCGTGCTCACCGCCGGCACCCTCGGCCTCGGCAGCTCCTCCGCCCTCGGCAGCGGCGCTCTCACGATCAACGGCGGCGCGCTCGCCTCCAGTGTCAACGCCCGCACCCTCACCAATGCGGTGACCGTGGGGGGGGATTTCACCCTCGGTGGGCTCAGCAACAGCATCACACTCAACGGAACCGTCGATCTTGGCGGAGCCACCCGCACGCTCACCCTGGCGAACTCCGCCACCATCGGCGGCGGAATCTCCAATGGCGGGCTCACCCTTTCATCGTCGAACGCCACCCGCACCCTCACGCTCAATTCGAACCACACCTACTCTGGAGCCACCCTGGTCTCCTCGGGAACCCTGCTCGTCAACGGAGCACTGGCCAACTCCAGTTCCGTCAGCGTCTCATCCCAGGCAACCATCGGCGGCAACGGCAGCATGGCCAACTCGCTCACGGTCGATGGCGGCGCTTTCCTCCAACCCGGTGCCACGACCGGCGCGGTCGGTTCACTGGCTACCGGCACCCTCACGCTCAACGGGAACTATCTCGCGACCCTCACCGCAAACGGTGTGAACGATTTCCTCAACATCACCGGCAGCGCGAATTTCGCAGGCACCATCGCTCCCGTCCTGTTCGGCTACTCTCCGGTGGCCAATGACGCCTTCAACCTGGCTGACTGGACCGGCAGCTTCTCCGGAACCCCGACCTTCGATTACAGCGGAGCCACCCTCGATGAGGGCCTCGCCTGGGACTCCACCACCTTCGCCAGCGACGGGGCACTCCGCGTCGTCGTCATTCCCGAGCCAAATGCCGCCGCCCTGCTCGGCAGTCTCGGCCTGCTCGCCCTGTTGCGCCGCCAGCGGATTTGAAAATCCCGCTCCAGCGGCGAAATCGCGCGCTCGCGATCGATTCGCTCGTTTCATTCCCACTCTAAAAAATCCCAAAAACCCACGACCACCATGAAACCCAATTCCTACCGCCTGTTTCAAAACACCCTGCTGGCCACCGCGCTGCCCTTGATCTGGGTGCCGGCCAGTCAAGCCGCACAGCTCGTCAACTGGGATGTTCCCACCGGCACCGCCACCACCGCGCTCACCTCATCCGTGGCCACCGGTGTGAATGCAACCGCTGTCTCCAAAGGAGCTGGAATCGCCGTTCTAAGTGCTAGCACGGGTTGGCGTTTTCAAAATTTCAACGCCACCACTAGTGTCGGCACCGCGCTACTAAATAGCGACTATTGGGAGTTCAGTATCTCAACCCTGCCCAACTACTCCGCAGCGCTCGAACAACTCGACCTCTCGGCACTCGCGAGCGTCGGCACAGGTGGAGCCTGGGGCAATATCGAGCTTCATCTCCTCTACAGCACCGATGGTTTTACCACCTATTCCAGTGCAGGCGTCCTGAGCTGGACTGGAACGGCGAACACGCCAAGCTTGCCCGGAACTTATTTTAATCCGGATCTCACTCTCGCTCCTGGAACAACCACCGTTTTCCGGCTCGTCGCCGTCGGTGCCTCGGGTGGGACTGTAGGAGGAAACCGCATGACTCTCGATTCGACTGCGGATTGGAAGCTGATCGGAACAGCCACACCCACCAGCGTTATCAAGGACCTCGTCTGGGCCGGAGCGGGAGGTGCGAACTGGAACACCACCGAACAAAACTTCACCGATGGCGGAAGCCCAAGCTTGTTTACCGCGAATGACAATGTCACCATCCAAACAGCTGGCGCCATCCAGATCGATGTGGCCGGTATCACTGCCGGCACCGTGAACCACAATGGCGCCACCGGAACTACCACCCTGCAAACCGGAAACCTCACCGTGGGTTCACTGCTCAAATCCGGTGCGGGCACGCTGGTTGTCAGTTCGCCGGTGAGCCTCTCGACCGGCCTTGGAAATGTCACGCTTTCCGCGGGCATCCTCCACATTTCCGATGGTGCTTCGTTCGCCACCTCCGGCTTGAAACTATCAGGCGGAGTCTCCGTTGAAATCGGATCGACCGCCACCTTCAGCTCCAGTGGTCCCAACAGCCTCGGCTCCGGAGGCGCCACCTTAGCCAACGACGCCAACGTCACTCTCGCCAATATCTCCAATAGCATCCT
>JBIPMR010000378.1:0-4502 GCA_044369025.1 Luteolibacter sp. | reverse complement strand
CTTTCATCCCCAGCCCGCCCCACTGCTTCGGGTTGGCGAGTCGCACCTCGTCGTGGTTTTCGGCATAACGCAGCGACTTGTGGAATCGTCCGTCAGGTGTTGCTAGATCATCCAGGTCGTTCGCCCATTTGCCGGATTGCTGGATCTCGCCGAGCTTGTCATAACTCGGGTCGTCGTAAACCGCGTCGAATCCCGCGGCCAGAAGTTCGTCGAGCACATGGGATTCGGTGAGCTTGGCCGGATCGTCATTGTAGGCCTCGGCGACGAAAAACGCGCCGGCATTCCGGTTGCGGCAGCGGTTCACCGCCCAGCGCCAGAATTCCATCGGCACCATGTGGGCCATGTCCACGCGGAAGCCATCCACTCCCATCGCCTGCCAGTGGCCGAGGATTTCATCCATCGTGCGCCAGGTTTTCGGCACCTCGGCAGGCGCCGCAGCCGGGCCGGGGAGATGCGAGGTGGCGCGGCCGGTGGTGAAATCGTGGCCATAATTGAGTTTCACCGTCTCATACCAATCCCCGTTCGACGGTGCCCATGACACCACGTTGTTGCCGGTGACGCGGCCCATCTTCATTTCCGGCGCGAACACGCCATCGCCGCCCGGAAGTCCGCCCGACGGCAGCTTGAGCGGCGGGCCGCCACCGGGATGGCCGGGTTGGAGATAATAGAAATGGTTGTCGCGGTGATAGAAAGCCTCCTGTTGGTCGCCGCCACCAAATGATAACTCCGGCCGCACATCCGAGGCATATGAGCGCGCGACGTGATTCGGCACGAAGTCGATGACAACCTTGAACCCATCACTCCGGCAGCGGTCGAGCAGGGCCTTGAATTCCTCCATCCGCCTCGCCGGATCGATGGCATAATCCGGGCTGACGTCAAAGTAATCCTTGATCGCATAGGGGCTGCCGGCGACGCCCTTGAGAATGTCCGGATCATCCGCCGGGCGTCCGGGATAGGAAGTGCCGCTGGCCTGTTCCAGCACGCCGGTGAGCCACAGGTGGGTGATCCCCATCTTCTTGAGCGAATCGAGCGCGGCGGGGGTGATGTGGGCGAATTTCCCGCAACCGTTCTCGCTCAGCGTGCCGCCGGTTTTCCGCGTTTCATCAACGTTGCCAAAAGTCCGGACCATCAATTGATAGATTACCGGCCGTGGCGTTTCGGCCATGAGACAAGCCGTGGCTGATAAAGCCGCTAGAAGCAATCTCCAGATCATGCTTCCTCGGGAGTCCCGGTTTCAGATTCCTTGCCGACGATCAGGGTGGCGGCGGAGGCGATGGCCATCGAAACGCCACCCATCAGCACCGCCTTCATCGCGTCTCCCCCTAACAAAGAGTCCACCAGTTTGCCAAGCACCACGGCGGCGAGGATCTGTGGCAGGACGATGAAGAAGTTGAAGACTCCCATGTAAAAACCCATTTTGTGGCCGGGAATCACGTTGGCCAGCATGGCGTAGGGCATCGATAGAATGGACGCCCAGGCCACTCCGACACCTGCCATGGAAACCAACAACATCGCCGGTTGTTTCACGAAATAGGCCGAGATCAAACCGAGCGCGCCGATGGACAGACAAACCAGGTGAATTCCCTTGGCCGGCAGGAAACGGCTCATCGCCAGCAGCACGAACGAAAACCCGAAGGCGATGAGATTATAGGCGGAAAAACACACGCCGCCCCAAGCGGTTCCCTCCTGATAGAGCCGGGCGGAGGTCAGCGCGGCCTGCATTTCGGCAGCCGCCTCGGGAATGCCCGGCGCGTCGGCGGTGGTCACCTGCCGGGTGGCGAGCGCGAGGGCGAAGCGCTGCACCATCGGGCTCTCCGCCTCTTGGCTGGTCGGGGCCGTCGTGCTGGTGGCGGCTTCGCGGATCAGCGTGTCTAACATCGCCGCATCAATGCGTTCGCCCGGATCGGGATCCGCCGGGCTGAGGCCGAACATCTGCATCGCCGCGCCATACCATGGCCGTTGCGGTCGGGCGGCCACGGCCTCGGTTGAAAGTTCGTTTTTGCGTGTTTCATAGGCCCGCGCCAGGGCGGTGGCCGGTGCCAGCCAGTGGGTTTCGCGTTCGATGAGCTCCTTCGCCGCCTCGTCATGCAGGCCCAGCGGCATGCCGCCGAAGATACCTTTCCCCACCGCCGGGACGAAGTAAATCCACATGCAGAACAGGGCGAGCCAGGTGAAAAACTGGACCACTGAAAGTTGTTTCATCGCCGTGGGCATCATGCCGATGCCCTTGAGGATCTCCCTGAAGGCATGGCCCACGCCGGCGTTGTCGCGCTTCATCCGCTGGAACTCCTCCATATCCTCGGGCGGATACTCCCGGGTGGTGATGATCGTCACCAGCACCGCCGCGACAAAAACCCCCGCGCCGATGTAGAACGCGAGTTTCACCGCCGGCGGGATCGGACTCTCCACCGTGGCTTCCCGGCTGACACCGAAACCGTTGGTCAGGATGAATGGCAGCGCCGACGAAAGCACCGCGCCGAAGCCGATCAGCAAACTTTGCATGGCGAATCCGCTCTTGCGCTGGTTTTTCGGCAGCATGTCGCCGACGAAGGCGCGGAACGGTTCCATGCTGATGTTTACCGAGGCGTCGAGGATCCACAGCAATCCCGCCGCGACCCACAGGGTGGGGGAGTTTGGCATCGCGATCAGCGCGAGGCTCGCCAGGATGGCGCCGACCAGGAAATACGGACGCCGCCGGCCCAGCGCCGTCCACGTGCGGTCGCTGTAGTAACCGACGATCGGCTGGACGATCAAGCCGGTGAGCGGCGCGGCCAGCCACAGGATGGGTATGTCTTTCTCGTCGGCCCCGAGGAATTGATAGATCGACGACATGTTGGCCATCTGCAGGCCCCAGCCGAACTGGATGCCGAGAAAGCCGAATGACATGTTCCAGATTTGCCAGAACGAGAGGTGGGGTTTTTCAGTCATGAATGGGTGTGGATCGCGGATTAGGGAATCAGAAGGATGCGGAAGAAACCTTTGGCCTCCGCCGGGAGCAGCGGCACCGCATAAGACGCATCGAGCGCGGAACTTCCAGCGATGACGAGGCCGCCGGGGACATTCGACCAAGTCGCGAGATCGGCGCTTGCCTGGACCTGATAGCTCCGGCCCGGAAAGCAGTTCCAGGTGAGCGAGAACGTTCCGGCGGAACGCTGCGATTGGGTGATCACAAATCCTTTGCCGGATTCCAGCCGGTCAAAAATTCCGTTGGCGTCCTCATCGCGCAAGGCTTCGAGCGGGATGCGTAGCAACTCGTCGGGATCGACATTGCCGTTGTCGTTGATCATGGCGGGAGCCTGTGCGGCGAGCGCCCCGCCATCGGCGGTCTGATAGGCGAGGGCTGTCAGGTAGAGATCCGCGGGCACCGTGCCGAACGCGGTTTCAAGGTCGAGGGTTCCCTCCATTTGCTGGCCGGTGCTGCGGGCCGTCTTGGTGGTCGCGCCGTTCACGTTGAACCATCCGATGTAGGAACTTGCGCTTTCCGCCCCAAGAAAAGGCGAGGTGGCAGGCAGTGCGAGTCCACCTGCCTTTGCCCACGGTGCCGGGCTGGTTGCGGGGGCGAGTGCGGCGTTGCTGATCAGGATGAAGTGGTCGTTTCCTGAGCCGCCGGGTGCCCAGGTGGCGACATACAGCGTCTTCCCGCGTAGCGCGGCGTAAAGGGTCATCCCGGGATTCGAAAGCCGATAGCCGGGGAAGTCCGCCGCACCATCCATCACGAACGCGGTGGGAGAGCCGGGCGGTGGGAGTGCAAGATCGTCCTCGACGAAGACGTGCTGGATGTCGGACTGGTGGGTGTTGTTCAAGTTGTCGGTGGCTTCGATGTAATAATCGACCAGTTTGTCTCGAAAGCCGGGAAGATTCAAGTTGGAGACTTTGGCGAAATAGTAATCGGCGAGTTCCGGCGGGGTGATGAAATAGTTGATCTGGTTGTTGTTCGCGGCGGCGTTGAGGGCGGCCTGCGAGTTTGGCAGGACGCGGCGGGTCATCGGAATGGAGATCCATTCGCCGGCATCGGGTCCGCCGGCGTAGGTTTCGTTATCGTTGGTGGCCATCGAATTCACGCCGTCATGGTCGAGCCGGACCTTGAGCTGGACGCTGGCGATGCCGGAGATGTCATAAGCGTGCGTCCAAACGTAGAACTCGGACGGCATGATTTTCTGATAACTCGAATCCGTTGGCGGGTTTTGGTTGAACCAGCCGAAGTTATGGGTTCCCGGGTTGTAGGGATAGCGCTGCGGCTTGAGCACTGATGGCGGCGTCCGGTCGTTGCCGAGGCGTGCGGCGGTCATCCACGGCTGGAGTTTCTCGATCGCGCGGGTGGTGGCGAGCGCGGCCTTGACTTCGTCGTCGTTGCCGAGGCCGCCGTAATAGTTGAAACCGGAGTCGAGGCCGTGGAGATAGACGTGCCATGCCTGCTCGATTGCGTTAGGCTCGGTCCAGGTGCCGTCCCAATCGGTGGGAGCCTGGATTTTCCACGCCTCGACGGTGTTGGCGGGGGATTC
>JBIPMR010000377.1:0-4503 GCA_044369025.1 Luteolibacter sp. | reverse complement strand
GGATGATGGCGCCCGGCGAGGATTGTCCGGTCTTCGATCTCGACTTCGGGCGGGTGGGGATATTGACCTGTTATGACGGTTATTTCCCTGAAATGTTCCGTCTGCTCAGTCTCAAGGGCGCGGAGATGATCGTTTGGCCGAATGCGCGCCAAGGCGCGGTCGAGGACTACATCGTGCGGACGAATGTCCATCAGAACTACGTCCACATGGTCACCACTAACAAGGCGGTCGGCGCTGGCACCATGATCGCCGAGTGGCCGCAGGGCATCAAACAACAGCTCACCGAGGCGAAGGAAGGCTACATCATGGCAGACCTCAATCTGGCGCAACTTCGCAACTCCCGGGTCAATGCCCGCGAGTTCCGCCAGCGCCGGGCGGCGATGTTCGCGGATCTGGCGAAGGACTGGCCGGTTGCGGAAACTTATGGAGTGAAGGAAGCCGGAGTAGTCGTGCCGCCGCCGTCCGGCGAGGCCAAGGCAAAGGTGTTGGAACGCTCGGGTATCACCACAAAGCCATGAAAATCTTCCGCTCGCCGATTTTGTGGAGAATCCTCTTCTCCGTCGTAGTCCTTGGTCTCAATTCCGCCGCAGCCCATCCCGGGCACGGCAAGGCGGATGCCCCGCATGACCCGTTGGAAATGCCGCTGGTCAAGCAGGTGGATGCACAGCCGTTGCTGTTGCAGTGCAGGCGCCTCGTGGAGGCGCTGGCGAGTCTCGGCACGCCTATATCGCCCGCGACCGTGGAGGCGCTCAATAGGCTCGGCGAACTCAAGGATGATGCTGAAATTACCCGCCAGGCGCAGGATTTGCTAGATCCGCTGTGCTTTGCGGCGCTCGAGATCGGTGCCGATGGAAAACTCGCCGCAACACCCGCCCTTCACGGCATGGAGTTGGACGAAAACGGTTGGCGCACGGTGCTGGTGAAGGTCATTAACAAGGCGGCCGTCACCTCGCGCCTGCGCATCGACAGCCCGGCGGCTCGACCGCTCCCGCGAGCACCGCAGGACGAGGTGGCAGACCGCTGGATGAGCCTCGCAGTTTTCGATGGTCGGCCGCTTGCCGGAGATCTCAGCGGCCTGGAGTTGGAATACCGTGTCATCCAGCTTTCCGGGATCGGCGAGGGCGAGAAGAGGGCTAACATCGAGTTCAGTGTCGGTGGCTTGCCGGGGCAGAAATCCAGTCTTGTCCGCGAGTGGCGCTTTACCCGCGATGCCGACGGCTGGGGCGATCCGAATTGTGGGACGATCCATGTCAGTGGCGGAGTTTTGAATTTCAAATCGACCGGATCCGATCCCTTCATGTCCGCGCCGGTGAAGGCGCGCGGCGGGCGGATGGTTTTACGCTTTTTTGCCCAAACCGACGCGGGTGGCATGGGCCAATTGTATTGGACCTCGCCCGATGCGCCGGCTCCGGATGCCGTCCGTCAGGTCTTGGTCCAGATGCACGCCGGAGCGGCGCAGTTATACGAAGTGGAATTTGAAACCGCCGATGAGCTCGCCGGCATCCGGCTCGATCCGGGAATGGGACCGGGAAACATCCGCATCGACTGGATGGATCTGGAATACGCGAAGGGCGACAGCGCCGACTGGTCGCCGGTGCCGATGACTTTCAAGATCATCCCGAGTACACCGGTGAAGTTCGACGTGAAGGACTCCGACGGCACGCCGTGCATGGCTGCCTTCGAGATCCGTGACAGCAAGGGCCGCGTCTATCCCGCGCAATCGAAACGGCTGGCTCCTGACTTCTTTTTCCAAAGTCAAATCTATCGAGAGACCGGAGAAACCCTGCACCTTTCCCCGGGCAATTACACGGTGAAATGCTCGCACGGACCGGAGAGCATCCCGGAAATGAAGTCCCTTGTCGTCGGCGACCAGCCGGTCACGCTCTCCTATCAGGTCAAACGCTGGATCGATACGGACAAGCATGGCTACTGGAGCGGCGACCACCACATCCATGCCGCCGGCTGCCTGCACTATGAAAACCCGACCCAGGGCGTGCGTCCGCAGGACATGCTCCGCCATACCATGGGCGAGGACGTCAAGGTCGGCTGCTGCCTGACCTGGGGCCCGTGTTTCGACTATCAGAAACAGTTCTTCTCCGGCCGGCCGGACGACGTCAGCCGCTATCCGTATCTCATGCGCTATGATGTCGAGGTCAGCGGCTTCGGCTCGCATTTCTCCGGCCACCTGAACCTGCTCAAGCTCCGCAACCAGATCCCCGACGGAGGTGAGTCCAAGGACCATTGGCCGACGCTCGGACTCAACACCCTGCGCTGGGCCAAGAAGCAAGGTGCGGTCACCGGGACCGCACACAGCGGTTCGGGCCTGATGGCATTCGATGGTCGCACACCCGGCAGTGACGGCCCGCACGGACTGCCGCATTTCAACCTGCCCACGTTCGACGGTATCGGCGCGATGGAGTTCATCGTGGACGTGACCCACCAGGTGCCGGGGGAAAACGGAGAGTTGGTCCCCGCCATCGACTTCATCGCCACGATGAACACCCCTCGGGAGGCGGAGTGGAACATCTGGTATCACGTGCTCAACTGCGGGCTCGATGTCGTCGCCAGCGGCGAGACCGACTTCCCCTGCATGTCCGGCGAGCGCGTGGGAATCGGCCGCGTCTATGTGAAACTTGGGGGGAGACTCAACTATGACGACTGGGTGGAAGGCCTGCGTGCCGGGCGGAGTTATATCAGTGACGGCAGCGGCCACCTGATGGATTTCGAGCGGCTTGCGGATGGATCTTTCGCGGTCAACGCCGCCGTTAGGCGTGAAGGTGGACCGCCACAGGAAATCGAACTCATCGTCAACGGCCTGCCCGTGGCGACGCAGACGGTGCCATCCGATGGCACGCTCACCCATCTGGTTTTCCCGAAGCCGGAAATCACCCGCAGCAGTTGGGTGGCCGTCCGTCATTTCCCGAGCGCCCACACCAATCCGATCAAGGTGATCGTCGATGGCAAACCCATCCGCGCCAGCAAGGACAGTGCCACGTGGTGTCTCGCCGCCGTGGACCAGTGCTGGAAACAGAAAGGCGTCACCTATGCTGAGGCGGAACAAGCCGAGGCCAAGGTCGCCTATGAGCATGCGCGGGAAACGTATCGACGGATCATCGCCGAGTCGGAACACTGAGCGCAATGCGACTACCGGAACCAAGTCCGGGCGGCGACGTCTGGTTTTCCTTCCTGAGCATCGTGCTCGAAGGCGCGCCCTATTTGTTTTTAGGCACCTTGGTTTCCGGCTTCATCGATGCGTTTCTGCCGAGGCAGGCGATGGAGCGCTTGCTGCCGCGTCGGCCGGTTTTCGCGATCCTGGTCGCGGGCCTGCTGGGTGCGGTGTTCCCGGTGTGCGAATGCGCGGTGGTGCCGGTCATCCGGCGCTTGCTGAAAAAGGGCCTGCCACTTTCCTGTGCGCTCACTTACATGCTTGCCGCGCCGATCCTGAATCCGATCGTGGTGCTCAGCACGCTTTCCGCATTCAAAGGGCAGGATGCGGTGACGATGACGGTCTCTCGTCTGCTCATGGCGTATGTCGTCACCGTGGTCCTGGGACTCGCCGTCAACCGGATGAAGGTCTCGCAAGTGCTGTTGGAAAAGGTGATGGTCAGCGGCGATGACGGGCATGGCCACGCCCATGGAGGCTTCGGCGAGCGCGTCCGGCAGGCGCTTGCCACGGCCATGCACGATTTCCTGGACACCGGAAAATATTTCATCATCGGCGTGTTGATCACCGCGTTCTTCAATGCCCGCGTGATCGTGCAGCCGGGTCTGCAGGAAGGTATCGCCACGCTGGCGGGCAATGATTTTCTGGCGATTCCGGCGATGATGGCTCTCGCGTTTGTACTCTCGCTGTGCAGCACGACGGACGCTTTCATCGCCGCGAACATGCAGGGGTTTTCACAAGCATCGAAGCTAGCGTTTCTGGTGTTCGGGCCGATGGTGGATTTCAAACTCATCTTCATGTATGCCTCGGTCTTCCGCAAAGGCTTCGTGGTCCGCCTAGTGATGGCGGTTTTCCTGTTAGTCGGGATCAGCACATGGATTTGGAAAACTTTCATTCCTCACGGGTCATGAGTCACGCGGCCAGTCATCACCATCCGGCTTGCGGCTGCGGGCACGACGCCGCGCCGGCCCCGCGCGGAGGAAGCGTGCTCGCATGCCTGATCCTGGCGCTCTGGGGCGCAGTGATGCTCTACTTCTACGGCAGCGGGCGGATCGAGCACTATCTCAGCGCCGAGGGGCCATTCCGCGTGCAATGCCTGCTTGCCGGCATTGGCCTGCTGCTGCTGGCAGGCGCGAATCTTTGGTTCACACTGCGTGGGAAAGCCGTCCATGGCCACGACGGGCCGCCGACCACCGCTGCGGCACTGGGCATGGTGGCGGTGCTGGGGATTCCGCTCACGTTGGCAGCGCTGCGTTCTCCGGACCGCTACAGCGATGCGTTTTTCCTGATGAAAGTCCACGCCGCACCCGTGGCAGTGGCTGGAGCTGCCGGTGCTTTCA
>JBIPMR010000376.1:0-4512 GCA_044369025.1 Luteolibacter sp. | reverse complement strand
AGCCGAACATCGCTTTGACGTAGGGCTTGAGGCGCGAGCCGTCGAGCAGCGCCTTGAGGCCGGAGGAAATGATGTAGTGCTCGACCTTGATGCCGGCGAGTTCGTGCTCGGGGCGCAGCGAGGCTTTGGGCAGCGCTTCGAAGAGCTCGGGCAGGCCGGGGAAAAAACTCAGGCCGGCGCCCAGTTCGGTGAGCTTGGCGTTGGAAACATTGTCCATGCCGAGGTAGTCGAGCAGGCATTTCATGTAGGCGAGCTCGCCGTCCCATTTTTGTTCGTGGACGAGGGTGTTGCATTTTTTCCAGAACTGCGCGGGGTCGATGCCGAATTCCGGGAAAACCACGTCATCCTGCATGTAGCGCGGGCTGAGGGTCTGATCGTAATCGTAAACCAAGGCGATGATGTTTTGCGGGGCTCCCATGAATGCGCCAAGCTTGCAACGGCAAGGCCCGGCGACAAGGCGGAAATCCGCCGGGCGGAAATCGCGGCGGGGGAGGGCTGAGAATCGCGCTTGCCGCCGTGCTTCCGGGCAGAGAACCTCGCGCTTTAGGAAATGCGCTACCTTCACTATTACCAATACCTGCGGACGGTGCGCTGGCAATTCGGCCTCGGGGTTTTTGCCGGACTGGTTTACGCGGTGGCGAGCGGGCTGGGAATGCCGTTGATGGTGGACGTGGTGTTTCCGGTGCTTTTCAACAGCGCGGGACCGGCGGAACAGTGGTATGCGGTTTGGATCCGGCAAAAACTTGGCGATATTTCGCAGAGCCAATTGCTGCTGATCACCTGCTTGTGGATTCCGCTGGTGTTCCTGGTGCGCGCGGTGGCCTCCTATTCGAACGCCTATCTGATCCAATACGCCGGCCAGCGGGTGCTCGAGGACATCCGCACGGATTTGTTCATCAAGCTGCAAAGCCTGCCGCTGTCGTTTTTCAAGAAGAACCCGTCGGGCGATTTGTTGGCCAGGCTGATGAGTGACACGGCGATGCTCCGGCAAGTGGTGGCCAACGTTTCGAGCGACCTGATCAAGCAGCCCGCCACGCTGTTAGGTGCGATGGGCTATCTCGGGTACAAGGCGTGGTCGGACCGGAGTTTTTTCATTGTCACCATCGCGCTGGTCACCGTGCCGCTGTGCGTGCTGGTGATCCGGTCGGCGGGTAACAAGTTGGCGAAGCGCTCCAAGGTGCTGCTCGCCCAAGGCGGCACCCTCACCGCCGCGCTGGCGGAGAGCCTGCAGGCGCCGCTTGAAATCCGCGCTTACAATCTCGAAAACCGGCAGATTGCGGTTTTCAAGGACCGCATCCGCGAAATGTTCAAGATCACCATGAAGGTGGTGAAATACCGTCAGGCGATTTCGCCGTCGATCGAGCTGGTGGCCGCATTCGGGTTTGCGGTGGCGCTCTATCTGGGAGTGCGGGAAGGGATGTCGCAATCCGGATTCATGGCGCTGGGCACGGCCTTGTTCATGGCCTATGAGCCGATCAAAAAACTCGGCATGGTGCACTCGCTGCTGAAGCAGGGCGGGGCGGCGATCGAGCGCATCGATTTCATCACGCAGGAACCGGACACCCTCCCGGATCCGGTTTCGCCGCGGGAATTTGCAGCCCCGCGCGAGGCGATCCGTTTCGAAAACCTGACCTTCGCCTACGGGGAGGAGCCGGTTTTGAAACAGATCGCGCTGCAAATCCCGGTCGGCCAGGTGGTCGCACTGGTCGGCCCGAGCGGCGCGGGCAAATCGACTTTCGCCCACTTGATCCCGCGGTTTTACGACCCGCAATCCGGCGGCATTACCTTCGACGGCACGGACATCCGCGAATTCGCGAAAAAGGACCTGCGCAACTCGATCGCCGTGGTGCCGCAAATGCCCTCGTTGTTCCTCGGATCCATCGCGGAAAACATCCGGATCGGCCGGGAAAACGCCAGCGACGCGGAGGTGATCGAAGCGGCGCGGCGGGCGAATGCGGACGAGTTCATCCGCGGGCTGCCGCAGGGCTACGCAACCCAGGTGGGCGAGCGCGGCGACCTTCTATCCGGTGGCCAGCGCCAGCGCATCGCGATCGCCCGCGCCTTCCTCAAGGATGCGCCGATTCTGATCCTGGACGAGGCGACCAGCGCGCTTGATTCCGAGAGCGAGGCGATGGTCCAGCAGGCGCTGGCCGCGCTGGTGAAGGGGCGCACCACCTTCATCATCGCCCACCGCTACAGCACCATCACCATCGCGGACCGGGTGCTTGTTTTCCAACAGGGCCGGATCGTGGCGGACGGCAACCACGCAACGCTGCGCGAGACGAACGGAATCTATCAGTCGATGATCGGCAACCAGATCCTAGGCGGCTGACGCCGGGTCCGGGGCGAGGAACGATTTCTGACAGAGCTCGGCGTATTTCCCGCCCTCCGCCAGCAGCGTGGTGTGGGTGCCTTGTTCGATGACCTCGCCTTTTTCCAGCACGTAAATGCGGTCGGCGTTCTGAATCGTGGAAAGCCGGTGGGCGATGACGAAGGCGGTGCGGTTTTCCATCAGGCGGTCGAGCGCGTCCTGGATCTGGCGCTCGGTTTCGGAATCGACCGAGGCGGTGGCCTCGTCGAGCAGCAGGATCGGCGCGTTCTTGAGCAGCGCGCGGGCGATGGACAACCGCTGTTTCTCGCCGCCTGATAGTTTCACGCCGCGCTCGCCGACGTTGGTGTCGAGCTCTTCCGGCAGGCCGCGGACGAAGGTGGCGGCGTGGGCGGCGTCGAGCGCGGTCCACAGGTCCGCGTCCGAGGCGTCGCGTTTGGCGAGCAGCAGGTTTTCGCGGACGGTGCCGTTGAACAGGAAGGGCTCCTGGGTCACGTAGGCGAGGCGCTCGCGCAACGAGGATTTCGCCAGACCGTCGATGTTCACGCCGTCGATGGTGATCACGCCGGCGGTGGTTTCATAAAACCTCGCCAGCAGCGACAGCACGGTGGTTTTTCCCGCACCGGTCGAGCCCACCAGGGCGATGGTCTGGCCGGGTTGCGCATCGAGGGTCACCCCGTGCAGCGTCGGTTGCTCCTGATAGGAGAACGAGACGTTTTCAAAGCGCACATGGCCGGCGATTTTCGCGGGAAGATCCGCGCCGCGGGTGGCGTTCGGCTCTTCTTCGGAATCGAGGATGTCGAACACCCGGTCCGCCGCCGCCCGGCCTGATAGGATCATCTGGTTGAGCGAGTTCAGGCGGTCGATCGGCTCGTAGAAAAGTGACAGAAACAGCAGGAACTTGGTGAAATCCCCGATGGTCAGTTCGCCTTTCATCACCGCGCCGCCGCCGAAGGCGAGCACCAGCACGTAGCCGGTCATCCGTAAGAACGACATGCCCGGCGAGTAGATCGCCCACCATTTCATCATCCGCAGCGAGGCGATCCGCAGGTTGTCGGAAAAGCGGTTGAAACGCGTGTGCTCGGCGCTTTCCGCCGCGTAGGCCTTGATTTGGCGCACGCCCGAAATGTTGTCGTGCAGCAGCGCGTTCAGATCGGATGCCGCCTCGCGCTGGTTGCGATAGCGGTCGCGGCCCTGGGTCGAGTAAACCCACGCCCCGATGGCCAGGAACGGCACCGGCAGCGTCGCCCACGCGGCGACGGTCGGGTTGAGGAAAAACAGAAAGATGCCGATGCCGACCACTTGCAGCGCCGCGATCAGGCCCTGCTCGACGCCATCGATGAGCACGCGCTCCATGTTGGTCACGTCCTCCACCACCCGGGTCATGATGTCGCCGGTGCGCCGCGTATCGAACCACTGCAGCGGCAAACGCTGGATTTTTTCGTAAAGATCCGAGCGGATATCGAAGATCACCTTCTGTTCGAAAATGTTATTGATGAAGATCCGGATCGAATTCAGGCCGTCCTTGGCCAGGAATCCGAGCAATGCGAGGATGATCCAGAAGGAAAATTCACCGTGGCGCGCGGGATTTGGAATAATTTCGTCGATCACGTGACCCGTCGCATTCGGGAACACGAACACCGCCAGCGTCATCCCCACCGCGCACAGAAGTTGAGCAACGGCTAAGCCCGGATAGTGGCGCAGGTAGGAAAAAACACGTAAGATGGACTTCATGGTAGGGGGCGTGGCGATGGACTCGTGTGGGTGCTTTGTAAAGTCAAGCCCGGCAATGTTTGAAACTCTTTGAAATTTGGGGTTGCCGAGGGCAATTCAGACTTCCTATTCTCTGCCCACACGGAATTCAAAGCTCACTTTAAAAAAACCCATGGCAAACGTCTTCGGAATCCTCACTGCAATTGTCCTCGCCCTCGCGGCCTTCATTGCCACCAAAAACAAAGCCGCCTATGAGACGAAAATCTCAGAGACGACCACTCAGAAAGATCTGCTCACCCGCAGCCAGGCCCGTCTAACCGCCGCTCAGGGCGTGCTGGCGGCCCTGCCCATCGAGCGCAAAGGGGTGGACGACGAAGTCGCCAAGCTGGTCGAGACCGAGGCCGCCGAATCCAAAGTCAACGCCGACCTCAAGGCCGACTCGGAAACCAAGACCGCCAAGCAGGCCTCCA
>JBIPMR010000374.1:0-4520 GCA_044369025.1 Luteolibacter sp. | reverse complement strand
TGCGACGCCCTTTCCCATGCGCACCAGAAGGGCGTGATCCACCGCGACATCAAGCCGTCCAATCTCCTGGTGGACCACTCCGGGACCCTCAAGGTGATCGATTTTGGCTGTGCCGCCATGACCTTTCAATCCGATCCTGAAACCGCCGAGACGATTGACATGATCAGCAGCGGAACCTTGCCCTTCATGAGCCCGCAGCGGATCAATGCCGCATCCCCCGTCGCTGCCGACGACATCTATGCCGCAGGCGCCACGATTCACGCCTTGCTGGTTGGCGCTCCGCCATTTTCCCAGGGCCATTTGGTGCATCAGATCCTGCAGGCGAAACCCCCTTCGGTGGCGAAACATCAACGGCAACGCGGTGTCTCCAATCCGGTCCCGGCGGGCGTGGCCCGGATTGTCGCGGCGTGCCTCGCCAAAGAGGCGTCTCTCCGTCCACCCTCAGCCGCCGCGCTGGGTGCCCTGTTGGAGCGCGAATCCTACGCCGAAAAGGGCCGCCGCAAGGCGATTCTGACTTTGGCGGGCTGCGGGCTGGGGATGGCGTTTGACAGCGGTTGCTTTAGCGCCGGCAATTCGCCACGTCCCCCTCTCCTCGAGTCTGGATTCAAGCTGATTTTTGATGGCAAGACCTTGGCCGGATGGCGCGGCAGCAACGAGACCTGGCAGGTGGCTGACGGTGCCATCATCGCGCGTCTCAATGGCCGCCGGATGGCGGACGCGAGCAGTTGGCGCAAGGACTTCCTCGACTGGATGGGCAGCGTGCCGGATGACTTCGAACTGCGTCTCCAAGTGCGTCTGGCCTTGCCCGAGTCGGATGCGGGCAACCTCGGCATTCGTTACCGGATCGGCCACAGCTCCCCACCACTTTCCTACGATCTGGACTTCGAGCCCATTTGGAAATTCAACGGCGGCCTGAGAGAGTTCGGCGGACGGGAGATCTTGGCACGACCGTCCCAGATCGTCCGTTGCCGCGATGAGCCCGGGCAAAAAGGCTCGGAATTGTTGGGGCATCTCGCCGATGAGGAGCGGTTGAAACGGGCTTACCGGGACCATGCATGGAATGATCTCACCATCCGCGCGGCGGGAAACCGGCTGGTCCATCAGCTCAATGGCATGACCATCGTGGATTGCACCGATGATGACCGGGTCGCCCGGCGCTTGAAGGGAGGGATCGGCCTCAAGGCGCTGCTCCACTACGGTCCGTGGGTGGAAGCCCGCTTCCGTCACATCCGCCTGCGCGCGATCTGATGGCAGCTCCGGATCACCCATGGGCTCCGGTGAGTTCGATGATGTTCCACGCAGCGGCGGTGCGGGTTTCCACCTTGAGTTTGAAAAGGATGCTGCCCACCTGTTTCTCCACCGTCTTCTGGCCCACCCCGACAATCAACGCGATCTCCTCATTGCGCTTGCCGCGGATCAGCCACGGGACCAGCAGCGCCTCCGCCTTGCTCAGGCCGATCCGTCCCAGGGACTCCGGCCCGAATGCGGGTTTGAGCCGACTCATCACCAACAGGCGCTCGCCTTCGCCGCCGTGGCAATGATGGATCCGCAGCCTTTCGTCGCCGACTTTGCTTTCATAAGGCACGCGTGAAGCATCGGGGCCTGCCAGCCAAGCCAACAAACAGGGCGGCAGCCGCTCCTTGATGCCGCCGAAGAACGGGTTCATGCATTGCTCGGCGGAAAGCGTATGATTCGAAATGACACCATGCTCGTCCACCCAGGCCACCGCCGTGTCACTGGTGACCAACCACTCGACCTCCCGTGGCCGTGTGGTTTCCATCCAGTGGTTTGCGGCAGAACCCGGTCCGGCATCATCGCCCGCGGGGAGGAATCTCAGGCTGGTCAGGCCGATCCCGATGAAATCGCCGCTGACCAATCTCGCCGCACTCGCAATCCTTGCGTTGTTCAGCCAGGTCCCTTCCTTGGATCCGCAGTCGGCAAGCCACCAATCCCGCCCGTCGCGGATGATCACCGCGTGCCGCCGCGAAACCTCCGGAGATGGCACCCGCACCGCACAGGCCGCCGAGCGCCCGATCACACACGGGATTGCGGTCGCGGACAACAGGGTTCCGTCCGAAGATTTAAAATTCAGAAGGGCGGGCATCATGGCTGGGATTTCAAAAGCGTCTGGAACTGTGGGGGTTGCGGGTTGCTGGACCAAAGAATAAGTGCGGCCCTTTTATTAGAGTAGCGGGCCGGAAATATGGCGCAATGGGTGATCCTACCCATTGACGGAAAAAATTTCTCCTGCTTCGCTGGGGTGGCGTGGGTTGCTGCGGCCGTCGTGCGGGATTTGGGAAATGGAATCGTTGCTCTCCAGAGCATGGAGACCCGTCTCCCCGGACCCGGCATCTCGACATCCGCAGCTTCCCCCCTCCCACGTCACTCTCTCCGTTTTGAATCGCCCATGAAACCACACCCCATCCTGCTCACGCCGCTGTTTGTGGCGCTGCCACTCCACCACGCCCAAGCCGGCACCGGCTTGGCACTCACGGCCGGTGTCACAGTCGATACACGGGCTGCGGGGGCCGTGACGATTCCCGACCTGGCGCTGCTCGCCGCGCTGCGCACCGCACTGGCCAAACCGACCGGCGACATCACCGTGGCCGACCTGCTCACGCTCACCACCCTGCGCATCGCCGGCTTGGGCATTTCCGACCTCACGGGTTTGGAGAATGCCACCAACCTGCGCATCCTCGACGTCCGCCGCAACAACTTCACCAATCCCGCCGCGCTGTGGGCGGTGCTCGACCAGATCACGCCGATGTATTGCCTCTACGTCGATGTCCGCCGCCCGGGGAATGATCCGGCCGGGCTGCTCACCCAGACGCTCACCGACACTTCCGGCAATTCCTTCTTCATCCTGCTGGATACGCCCAACCTGCCGACACTCGATTTCAACTCGCTCAACATCAGCACCACGAACTCCGCCAACCTGCAGGTGCTGCAGGTGATTTCCAACGCCGGGGTGCAAGTCGATACCGGCGGCGTGAACCTGCCACCCTACGCCAGCGCCAGCGCCACGGTGAGCGATGCCGCCACCCGCGCGGTGGCGCTCCGTCCCGGGGCCGGTGACGTGGACGGCAGCATCGCCAGCTACGCGTGGTCATGGCCCGGCGGCAGCTCCGCCAGCGCCGCGCCCACCATCACCGTGCCCTACGGCACCACCAACTTTTCACTCACGGTCACCGATGACGACGGTGCCACGGCCAGCAGCAGCGCCAGCGTCACGCTCAGCCCGCTGGCCACAGTCGACAGCGATGGCGATGGCCTCAACGACCTGCTGGAATTCGCCTTCAATCTGGATCTGGAGCGACCGGATCGCCGCATCCTCACCGAGGGCACGGGGACGTCGGGCCTGCCTGCGGTCCGCTTGGATAGAAGTGGGCCCACCGCGCGGCTGCGCATGGAATACCTCCGCCGCAAGGACGCCGCCAACCTGGGGATTTCTTATCAGCACCAGTGGTCATCAAGCATTGGCTCTTGGTCATCCGGCTCTGCCAATACCCAGATCATATCCATCAATGATGGCTGGGAACGGGTGATCGTAACGGATCCTTCGCCGGGAACCAGGCGTTTCAGCCGGCTGGCGGTTGCCCCGGTCAATCCCCAGTGAGGCCATCTACCATGCTCCGGGCCCGTCCTCCATGGTTTCCATTTCTTTCCCCTGACCCTTCCCCACCCTGATGCACACCTTTCCATCCCCACTCCGCCGAGCCATGAAACCCCTGCCCACCCTGCTGCTGGCTTGCGCCGCCTGGCTTCATGCCGGCTGTTTGACGGCCTTCGCGAATGATCCGGTGATCCCGCCGGCCGACATGTCCCTGATCCCTGCGGGGAGTTTCACCATGGGCCGCACCAGTGGCGATACGGATGCCAACGCGCCGCCTGCGATCACCGTCACCTTGTCCGCGGTCATGATCGGCAAGCATGAGGTGTCGGGAGCCCTGTGGAACGAGGTCCGCACCTGGGCAGCCACCAACGGCTACACCGACTTGAGATCAGGCAACAGCAAGGCGGTGACCCACCCTGTCCAGACCATCAGCTGGTTTGACGCGGTGAAGTGGTGCAACGCGCGGAGCGAAAAAGAGGGCCTCACCCCCTGCTACACGGTGGCTGGTGCGGTGATGAAAACCGGCACCGCCGTGCCCGTGGTGAACTGGAATGTGAATGGCTACCGCCTGCCAACCGAGGCAGAGTGGGAAAAAGCGGCCCGCGGCGGCGTCACCGGTTTTCGCTTCCCGTGGGGCAGCGACACCATCAGCCACACCGCGGCGAATTTCCGCAACATTGGCGCTGAGGCCTATGCGACAGGCAGCACCGGCTACCACCCGACCTATGCCACGGGCACGACCATCTACACCGCGCCGGCCGCCAGCTTCGCCGCCAACGGCTATGGCTTGCATGACATGGCGGGCAATGTGTGGGAATGGTGCTGGGATGTGTGGGGGGGGACCTATGCGAGTGGCACGACCGATCCCAAGGGACCCGCCACAGGTGATTACCGGATTTTGCGGGGT
>JBIPMR010000375.1:0-4520 GCA_044369025.1 Luteolibacter sp. | reverse complement strand
CAGCGCGTTTGGCGAGGGTTTTGGCGAGTCGGTCGAACGCAAAACGCGCACCGGGAGAAGATTCGCGCAGCAGCTCGTCCATCAGCGCACCGAGAAACGGCCGCGGATCATCGACCACCAGACAAGCCGGCAGGCTGCGGATCTGAAGCGTGTTTCCGCCAAACGCCTCCACCTCGATCCCCGCCTCCAGCAAGGCCGGCCGCTCGCGCAGCACCAAATCGAGATCGCGCGGATCCAGTTCGATCAACACCGGTACCAGCAGTCCTTGCGTTTCCAATCCGGCGTCCTGCTGGCTCAGCAGTTTTTCATAAAAAATCCGGTCGTGCGCCGCCTTGGGATCGAACAACACCAGCCCGTCCTCGCTTTCCAGCAACACGAAGCGATGGTGCAGCATCCCGATGATCCGGAAATCCGGCCCCTTCGCCGGCCCCTTCGCCGGCGGCTCGGCAGGCGCGGCAGCCACCACCACGGGTTTTTCCCAATCCGGCAGCAATGGTTGCGGCGCGTGGAAACTCACCTTCGGCGGCAGCGCTTGCGTGATCTCCGGCACCACATCCACCGTCCCGAATTCCATCCGCCTCGGAACCACCGGCGCGGGCGGGCGCAGGCCTTCGGCCACCGCCTGCAAAATCGCTTCCTTCACGTCCAGCGGCCGGTGAAACCGCACCTCGCGCTTGGCCGGATGCACGTTCACATCCACCAGCGTCGGCTCCAAATCGATCCACAACCACGCCGCCGGATACAAACCATCCGCGATGGCCCCGCGAAATCCCTCCGCCAATGCCCGTGAAATCACGCCATCCTCGACCGGCCGACCGTTGAGGAAAACAAACTGGTGCCGCCTCCCCTTCCGCGCGTGGCTGGCGGGCAGGACGTAACCCTCCACCGAAATCCCGTGGCCATGGGTCCGCGGCAGCGCCACCAGTTCGCGCGAAAGCTCGTTTCCCAACAGCTGCCGCACCCGGTCCACCGCCTTGGCGGCCGGCGGCAGGTCAAAAATCTCGCGGTCGTCGCGCCGCAGGCGGAACCGCACATTCGGCGCCGCCAGCGCGTGCAACCGCAGTTGATGCTCCACATGGGCCGATTCCGTCGTCTCCGCCCGCAAAAATTTCCGCCGCGCGGGCATGTTGAAAAACAACGCCCGCGCCTCGATCACCGTGCCCGGCGCGCAGCCGGCCTCGCGCACGTCGCGGACCTTGCCACCGTCCACCAGAATTTCCGTCCCGGCCACCGCGGCGGTTTCCCGCGTCACCATCCGGAACCGCGAAACACTCGCAATACTCGGCACCGCCTCGCCGCGAAAACCCAGCGTCCGGATCGCCGCCAGGTCGCCTGACGTCCGCAACTTGCTCGTCGCATGCCTCTCCAGCGACAGCAGCGCATCCTCGCGCGACATCCCGCAGCCGTCATCGCTCACCCGGATCAACGCCGAACCGCCGCGATCCATGTCCACCCGCACCTCCCGCGCCCCGGCGTCGATGCTGTTTTCCACCAACTCCTTCACCACCGAGGCCGGGCGCTCGACCACCTCCCCCGCCGCCACCTGGCTGGCGAGAATGTCGGGGAGCACGCGGATTTTTGGCATCGGCCACAAGAGGTAAGATCCCAGCCTTCAAGACACAAGACGCAAGAAAAACAGATTCGCCCGGCAAATTCTTCCTCTTGAGTCTTGCAGTCTGGCCTCTTGTGTCTTGTCTCTCCCCACACCCATGGCCGGTTTTTTCAAATCCCTCCTTAATAAGATCACCAATCGCGCCGAAATCGATTGGGACGAACTCGAAGCCGATCTCATCAGCGCCGACATCGGAGTCCGCCTCAGCAGCTCGATCATCGCCGAACTCCGCGACCTCGGCCGCGAGGTCACGCCCGAGGAAATCGTCGAAACCACTCGCCGCCGCCTGGCCGAAAAGCTCGACGCCGATTTCCTCGCCCCCACCCCGCGGGCCGATGGAAAACCGTTTGTCATCCTCGTCGTCGGCGTGAATGGCACCGGCAAAACCACCTCGTCCGCCAAGCTCGCCCTGTGGCTCACCCAGCGCCGCCACTCGGTCATCCTCGCCGCCGCCGACACCTTCCGCGCCGCCGCCGTCGAGCAACTCCAGCGCTGGGGCGATCGCCTGAAGATCCCCGTCGTCAAAGGCAACCCGAACGCCGACCCGTCCTCCGTCTGCTTCCACGCCCATCAGAAAGCCATCGCCGGGAAAACCGATTTCCTGATCTGCGACACCGCCGGCCGCATCCACACCCGCCACAATCTGATGGAAGAGCTTGGCAAAATCCGCCGCACCCTCGCCAAACAGGACCAAACCGCGCCGCACCTCACCCTCCTCGTCGTCGATGCCACCACCGGCTCCAACGCGCTGCAGCAGGCCAAGGAATTCCACAAAGCCGCCCCGCTCGACGGCCTGATCGTCACCAAACTCGACGGCTCCGGCAAAGGCGGCATCGCCATCACCATCCACGACGAATTGAAAATCCCCACCCGCTTCATCGGCACCGGCGAGGAACCCGAAGCCTTCGCCATCTTCCGCCGCGACCCCTTCGTCCAGGAAATCCTCTGAGATCCGGACCGCCCTCAGGCGCGCCGACGTCCCCGTCGCCACTGCGAATGAGAAAACCCATGGGAAACCGGCAACGTCGTTCCGTGGCCACCTCATTCACCTGCCAACGAGGGCGCTGGCGCTCCCGCCCCTAGGCAACCATCTCCGGGCCCTGCCGGGATCAAAAATCGGATTGCTGAGACCGGATCATTGCAAGCATTGGACGTCACCCGGCGAGTCCGGGCCGGCTAAAGCCCGCTGACTTTGAGGATTCAAATTCCGGCAGCACCAAAGGCGCGAAACCCCTGATCCCGTGGCAACGGCTTGGTTATTTGTGCCTTACAGATGCTGCCCCTTCGGGCATGGGACGAGCAAGAAACAGCCCGCAGGACAGCCCTTTCTCCGCCCATGGTCAGGCGAGTCGCAGACTCGCGGTCCCAGGGCGCCCGCTCGTGAAATGCTCCTCCCAGGCCGATGTTCCGGACAGTTGCCGCTTCACTTGACGCGTATGCCCGAATCGGGACACCGCCGGGCACGACCGGCGCAACAAACGCCGGCGATCGCCCCAAAAAAAATCCCACCGCTTTCACCCACGAAAGCGGTGGGGTCCAACCAGACGGGTGCTCCTGAAGCCGCAACGACCATGAATATCGGCGCGGCTTTCATTCCCCGGAACACCACAAACTAACAACATGTGGTCCGCGTTTCAAAAACCGGACCCGGCTTTGGATATCAATCATGCCATGAGGCGCGAACTTATTCAAATTTCCAAGCATGCAAAATTTGCAGGCTCGCAAGCGCTGGGAATGACCAAGCCACCGTTCCGGGACTCCAGATGCTGGATGGCGGAGGCCAGCCGCAGCAGGGAGCGCCCCGGCTGGATGAATCCCCTGCCCTCGAGTCGCACGACCCATTCAGGCATCGGCCGGCGCCCATGGGAGTGCCCACCTCCCTGCAGATGGACCCGGCGGTAGTTCCCGTCTGCCGCCACGGCGGTGATCCCGCGGAGCGGGATGACCCGGAGCGGGGTCATGGCACGCCGTGGCGGATGGGTGGGAGATCCGCCAGCGACGAGAGCGGCAACGTCACCCGCAGGATGACGCCGGCGGGCTTGAGCACGGGTTCGACCGCTGCGTGTCTGCCGTAGAGCAGCTCGAGCCGGCGGCGGAGGTTCGCCAGGCCGATGCCGGTGGAGGTCCCGTTTCCGGCCGCCACCCATTGACCGGAGTTTTCCACTTCCAGCACCAGCTGGCCGGCCTCGAGCCGGGCGCGGAGAGCCACCCGCAGCAGTCGCGGGCTGGTTTGCATGCCGTATTTCACGGCGTTCTCCAACAGCGGCTGCACCAGCGCGTAGGGCACCCGCTGGCTGCGCACGGCGGCGTCCGCCTCCAGCGTGTATTCGAAGCGCTCCTCGAAGCGGATCTTCTCCACCCGCAGGTAGCTTTCCAGCGCGTCGAACTCCTCGCCGAGCGGATGCAGGTTGCCGTCCTGCGACAGGGAAAACCGCAGGAAGTCCGCCAGCACCTGGGTGATCTCGATGACCCGCTCCGGCCGCTCCGCCTCCGCGATGATGGAGTTGAGGGCGTTGAACAGGAAGTGCGGGTTCACCTGCGCGCGCAACAGGCGCAGCTCGCTTTCGCGCGTTTCGGACTCCAACAGCACCAGCCGCAGACGGGCGCTGCTGGTCTCGATGAAATAGTTGATGCCGAAGTAAAGGGCGATCCAGAACACGTAAGCGGTGGTGCGGAGCAGGAAACCGGATTCCAGAAACAGCTGGCGGGCCTCCACCGGCGTGCCGGCGGCGAGCAAATGCGACAATCCGAGGGTGACGAGCTCGGAGTCCGCCACGCCCAGCGCCGCGGCGGTGGCGAACAGCAGCGGAAGTCCCACGGGAACCGACAACCGGTAACGCCTGCGGACCCACTGCAACAACGGCCGCAACAGAAACGAGGTGACCGCAAAGCCCAAAACCGCACGGGC
>JBIPMR010000914.1:0-4522 GCA_044369025.1 Luteolibacter sp. | reverse complement strand
TGTGATGTTGTTTTGATATCATGCTTGGTGGATTCATGTTGTATGTTGCGATTGTAGCTTGATGACATGCTTGGTGAACTCATGTTGTATGTTGCGATGCACGACTGGCAGCAGCGATGCTGGTTTATGCGGCCAGCCGCCCGTCGCACCTCAATGGTTGCACGACAACCGGCCGCAACGACGGATCAACCCGTCAAGCACCAGTGGAGCTGGCCGCCGGTGTCGTCGCATCCGGTTCCTCCGCTGCGACTGCAGACACACCCAACCCATGCCTCCGCATGATCGCCATGAACATCCGCTTCTCGTACGTCAAGGTTGTAATCTGGTTGACGAGCTGCTGATTCAAGTCGAGCCACTGCATGTTGCCTAGCGGCACAGCCGCAGCCGGCACCGGCAAATCCGGCACCGGTACAGCCGCCGACAACGGCACCGAATCCTGGTTCACCGGCAGCTGCCAAAACGGCACCGATTGCTGCATCGCCTGCACCTCGTACTGCATCGCTTGCTGTTGCAACGACGGCACCGATTGCTGCATCGTCTGCACCTCGTACTGCACCGTTGCAACAGGTGCCGCATTGTCCGTCTGCATGAAGTCGCCGCCGCGAGACTGCCACACATCGCCGGCCCCATAATCGCTGCTCAAAGCTGACCCAGATGAGCTTGCCCAAGTCATACCCTTGCCCTTGGTGCTGCCCTTCTGCCAGTCGACCGCCGTCGAGTTCCAAGCGTCGCCCTCGCACCAGATCGCATCGTCTTGGTGCATGGTGCCCTCATGCCAGATCGCCTCGCTTTGGTTCATGGCCGAGGCCTCAAGCCAACTCTCATCTGCGAAGTGCTCCGAGCCGCGATAGCAGGCCCCATACCAAGTCGAGTCACCACATTGCCAAGCCGTGCCGTCGTACCAACTCGAGTCGCCTCGCCGCATGGCCGTGTTCTCGTACCAAGTCGAGTCGCCACTCTGCCAAGCCGTGCCGTCGTACCAACTCGTATCGCCGCCTTGCAAGGCCGTGTCATCCATGGAGTCCTGGCTTACGAAAGACACACTCGTACTTCTCGGCCGCGACTTTCCTAGCAACTCACAACGTCGGCTCACAAGCAAGTCGTCGCCAGCAACTCTTTCGTCCGCAAAGCCTCCGTCAACAACGTCGTCTGCAACGTCTTCCTCTGCGAGCTCTCCCTCTGCGACGTCTGCAACGTCTCCCTCTGCGACGCCTCCCTCTGCGAGCTCTCCGTCTTGCTCTGCGAGCTCTCCGTCTGCGACGTCTGCCTTTGCGAGCTCTTCGTCTGCAACGTCTCTCTCTGCGAGCTCTCCATCTGCGACGTCTCCCTCTGCGAGCTCTTCGTCTACAGCGTCTTCTTGTGGGACGTCTCCCTCTGCGAGCTCTTCGTCTCCCTCTGCGAGCTCTCCGTATGCGACGTCTCCCTCTGCGAGCTCTTCGTCTGCAACGTCTTCCTGTGGGAGGTCTCCCTCTGCGAGCTCTACGTCTCCCTCTGCGAGCTCTCCGTCTGCATGTCGAAGATCGTCGCAGCCGTCGCCGAGGTCGCTCACGTCCTTTTCGGCTGCTGCTGCATCCGCTGCAGGCGGCAGCGGAGGCGAAGGAGGTGCTGGGCTGCGTTGCAGCGGCGGCGTCATCAGCTTCCTCTTCTTGGGCTGCAGCGGCGGCGGGGGCTGTGGCGGGGGCTGAGCCTGAAGCCTCTGTCTCCTCGCGTACCGCACCGTGAACGGCCTATGCTGCCCAACGAAGAACGAATGTTCGTGGGTGAGCAACAAGCTACGGCGAGCAACATCCTCAGAGGCGAAACGGACGATGGCACAACAGTCCGCATCGTCTGAGTTCCTGTAGACCATGCGGATGTCCTCGACGCCGGCAGCCTCCGCAAAGTGCTCCATCGCCTCGTGGAGATCGCGTGGTCCGATCATTGGCGGAATGTTGCCAATCCACAATGTCCGCCTGTCAAAGGCATCGGCGGACATGGTGCTGCCTGTTGGCAAAATGCCAACAACGGCAGCACCGCCTGCTAAAGAGAAGAGGGTCTTGAGCCCAAAATTGCTACGAGACAACAAAGATTAAATGTCACTGATTAAATAAATGCTTCCAAATGTGCATGAGATGCATCGGTGATGTTGTCGCTGCTTCCGATTGGTGATTGCGACGTCGTTTGTTGCATGCTGCAGTGTGATGTATGCTGTATGGTGTATGTTGCTGCGGATGGTGCTGCATGATGTGTGTTGCAAAAAGCTGCTGTTTGATACTGCAAAGAATTATTGAAGATGTGCAAGGACTTTGACTCAAGACAAGAAGCACACGGCTTGCACTGATTAGTTTTTTGCACACCGGAACGACCGCACTGCCCCGCAAAGCACGGCACGAATTGTGTGAGAAGAGGCAACCACACATCCGTCGATTGCACTCGCAAGCAACGTCGATGCAACCCATGCCCAACAACAACAAACATCTCAGTCCTTGAGAAACGTGGCCACCGCCTCCTTTGCTGCACTGCGGGCGGCAGCCTTCGCCTGCTCGTCGTCCAAGCCTGCAAGCTTGGCTTCTGCCATTCCGCAATGGTAGGCTCTGCTGTGCACGTTTTTCTTATCCATTTTCAAAGCCTTCACTGGTGTCCCGTCTTTGCCCGCTGCCTTCTTCATGGGAGTGACCTCCTTGCTCGCCGCCTTCTTCATGGGAGTGACCTCCTCCGCATCGCCGCTGCTCTTCGCGGCCTGTTTTGCCGTCGCCACCTTGGTCGCCTTCGTCTGCTTCACCTTTGTCTTCCCGGCTTTCATCGCCTTTGCTCTCGCCTTTGCTTTCGCGGCCTTCATAGGCTTGCTCGCCTTGCCCTCCTTCACAGCTTTGGATTGCCCGCGAGAAGAAGCAGGGACTGGCGGCGTCATGGCTGCCAGTTTCAACAGCTCGTCCACTTCGGTCATGGAGGACTGCCTCTTCAAGGGCTCCACAGGCTGCTGCTCAGCCTTGTTCGCAATCGATTCCATTCAAATTATGTAGATGCTCGTGCTACTGCATGCCCGTCTGGTCTGGATTTGAATGTACTAGTGGCCGTCAAACAGAACGTCAAGATCCAAACCAGTAGCGGATGCAAAAGCGGAGACACCTGCGTAAATTGAATGGAATCGGTTGTCTTGTCGACAACCGCAGAGCGAGGCGAATAGTACTCAGTCGGCACAACACTCATGCCACAAGAAGAAGCAATGCTGGTAGTGCTGCGAGGCGTGTCACGGGGTGTATCGCACAACTTGGAGTCCCAATCTGAGAAGAACTTGAAGGCTTTCTCGAAAGAGTCGAAGTCGGCGGGCTGCGAGCCCTCGTGTGGCAAGGCCACCACCAAGCCTTCGGTGCCCTCTGCAAGGAACGAGTTCTCGAAATTCAAAAGGCTCAGCACGGACTGGATCTTCGTCTTCTCGTCAAGCGACGCCTCCGTATTGTCGGTGCCCACTGGCCCAACCGTGCAATGGATCACGTGTGCCTGTCGGCCACGTCTACCACATTTCCCTTCAATATCCCGCATGCCCGCAAGTGCAGCCGGGACGCTGAGGGGACATAGGGAGACGTGCGGTCGCCAAGCACACGTGATGCTATTGCACGGTTGGGCCAGCGGACACCGAAAATGTAAGCGGCACCTTCCCCATGCAACGTCGGTGGGCCTCCGCATCCTTGGCAATCTCGCGATACTTCTGGAACCCTGCACGGAGCAAACCGGAGGCCGTGTCGCTCCACACGTCCTCAGGCTTCCCAGAGAAGTTGCAAGGCCTCTGTTTGTGCGAGGCACACAGAGCGAGTGCCAACTTTTTGGCTGGAAGCATGCCGGTTGGCGAAATCTTCGCGAAGGCAACGTACAAATCGGCGTAGGCTGCCAGAGTCGCAGCTTTCGGTGCCGACTTCCACGAAACCCCGCTGCGGAGCTCGGCCGTGAGAGCCTCCAAGTCTCGAGAGCCCTTCTTCCCCATCCACATGTCCAGCACGACTTGCAAGTCAACAGTGCGGATCTCCTTCGGAGCAACCAGACGCTTCGAAGCCATTGCCTCTTCGCAAGAGGCTCGCAAGTGCGGGGCAAATCGCTTGAGCCAAAAAAAAACTACAGAACGTCGATGTTCAGCGAAATGTACGATGCACAGAGGGACAAACTGGTGGTTCTGGATGCTGTATGATGAATGTGGCAGAACTGTTTTTCCTATGCTGTGTGTTGTGATGCTGCGTTTTGATACACAAAATTTGCTCCTGACCACAAAACCAACACTCTGGAAAAGGTCACTAAAAATAGTCAACTATGAAATTAGACTATTTTTAGTGGCTGTAAATCAGTCTATTTTTAATTGCTAAGCTTAAACTAACGTCCTAACCTAAGCTATAATTAATGGCTCACGATTGACTTTTTTTAGCCGCCGTAAACTAAGCTATTATCTTATTTTTTTGACTAATGGAAAAGTTGCCGAATTCGGCAACTTTTCAGTTTAGCTTCGTTTCTGCCTAACATGAGACTAAGGGACACACACGCACAAGCAGACGCA
>JBIPMR010000373.1:0-4540 GCA_044369025.1 Luteolibacter sp. | reverse complement strand
CAGTCCTGAGGGAATACCGGCCGCCGCCCAGCGGAGGAAATGAAATCCTCCAAACCCAGTCCGCGCATTTCGAATTCATCCATCGCAAGCGCGATACCTGGAAAGTGAACAAACTGATGCCTCTAGCAGACGGGCTTTTTCTGAAAGTCGCGGATTTCCTGGAAACCCCGGAAGGGATGCGCGGCGTGCGGATCGTCGTGGACACCACCAGCAACCTGAGCCGGCACACGGCCGGGCAGGCGCATTGGAAAAAAATCCGGATGGGCCTGAATCGTGATGAGGGGCGGCTCACGACAGAGGCGATTCTCGGGCATGAACTGACGCACGTGCTGATCGACCAGTTCACCGACGACCGCTTGCAGGATGAGTTCGGCGCGACCCGTTGGTTTCACGAAGGGCTGGCGAGTTATGTCGAATACCGGTTCTTCCAAAACGAGGAAACCAAGCAACAAGCCGAGCGCGGCCTCGCGCTGGCCGCTTCGTGGGGTGAGGTGGACTTCGCGGAACTGGTCGATAACGATGAACTCTCGAAACTCCGCGATGCCAACCTTGTCTATCCGGCGGGGATGTTTTGGCTGATGGCGGCAGTCGATGTTTATGGGGATGATGCTCCGGCGAAACTGCTGCGGGCGATTGCCCGCCCTGACGCCCCCCGGAAGCTCGAAGGCCTGGTCCTTTGGCGCGATACCTGCCTGGCAGCGGGTTTCGATCTGGAGCGCATCCGCTCGCGGTTCCGGGTCACGCTAACGGAAATTCAGGAGAAGCACCGGGCCATGTGTGCCCGTTTTCCGGAAATCACCGAAGCCACCGTCGCAAAGGCCGGCGGCGAGATCGTGATCCGGCCCAAGCTCGCGGCGGGCTGGAACGACCATCTCCCCGCGGGCAGCCATCTCGTCTGCCTGATCCGGCCCGACGAAGACGCGGACCGGTCCCGCATGCGCCACGCGGAGCTGGATGAAAACGGCGAATTCCGGATTCCATCCTACAGCTTCGTCAAACCGCAGCTCGGCTATCAGATCGGCTGGTCCGCCGGCGAATGGCGCGAGGAGCCCGTCTTCGGCGAGTGGACCACCACCCGGGTGATTCAGGAGTGAACCTCAATCGTGCAGATAGGTCTTCGGGCGGTAGAGCCAGGCGAAGGGGATGAAGACTGCGGTGGCGGCTAACACCAGCCAGGTGAAGAAGCGGAAGTAGGCGGCGCCTTCGAGTTTGGTTTGGCCGCCTGAGAATTCGCTGCGGGAGAATCCGGCGACGGAGGGTTTCTCGACAATCCCGAGCGCGGCCTTGCGCCGGGCGAGCCAACTGTCCGGAGCGGCGGGGCCTTCGGCACGGGTTTTTTCGAGGATCACGCCCTGGTCCCATTCGGTTCCCGGGGTTCGATCCGGGCCGGCGCTGGAGATGCGGGCGTGGGTGGAATCGATGAGATCATAGACGAGCGGATTGCCCCAGGGATCCCTAACATCGGTTAGCAGCTTGCGGCCGGCTTCGGTGCTGGGGAAATTTTCGGATGCGCTGGCTTCGACGGTGGCGGCGGCGGTGCGATAGATCTGGCGGCCGGGGATTTCCAAGGTGTCGAGGCGGCCGTTCCGGCAGCGGGCGACGAAGTCATCGTCGCTGGCGTCCGGATCGTAGCCGGGCAGCACGATGTTGCGCGGCGAGCTTTGCCAATCGGGCGGAAGTTTGCCAATCGCTTCGTGGAACTGCCGCCCGGCGGGGGAGGGGATGGCGATCTGGCGGTTGACCTGGGCGGTGAACTGGTTGCCGCCCCAGACGGAGAGCCAGAAGAGCGACATGATCCAGGATTTCATCGCCTTGGGGGCCTGGGTGTAGGCGAATTCCAGGCCGACGATGGAGACCATGATCTCGGCGGCGGTGATGATGACGAAGGCGAGGATCTGCCAGCCGATCGACGGCCGCTGGCCGGCGTCGATCCAGGTCTGGATCAGGGTGGTCAGGCCGAACGAAGCGGCCATCAGCAGCATGCCGATGCCGATTTTCCGCAACGGTGTGAGCGGGAACACCCGGTCCATCGCCGGATAGATGATGAAGGTGAACAGCGGGATGAAGACCAGGATGAGGATGGGGTTGACCGCCTGGATCTGGGATTCGAGCCAGGTGACGCCGAGGAAGTGCAGATCCATCTGTTGGGCCTGGAGCACCCACGACGAGCCGGTTTGATCGTAGAGCGACCAGAACACCGCGATGAAGACAAACAACGGGCCGAGCTTGCCCAGGGCGACCAGCCCGTCGCGGGAAAACGCCTCGCGGAAGAAGCCGATGCCGGACGGCGGGATGTGGACGAAGCGCTTCCGGCCTAACCAAAACATGAAGGTGGCGATGGCCATCAGCACGCCGGGCACGCCGAAGGCCCAGTGCGGTCCGTGTTTTTCCAACAGCCATGGGGTGAGCAGGGTGGAGAAGAACGAACCGAAGTTGATCGAGAAGTAGAACCAGTTGTAGATGCGCGGAATCAGGCGCGAGTTGCGTTTGCCGAACTGGTCGCCGACGTGGGCGGAGACGCAGGGCTTGATGCCGCCGGAGCCGATGCAGATGAGGAACAATCCGGAAAACAACCACCACGGCGAGTTGCCATAGGTTCCCATGCAGGCGAGCGCGGCATGGCCGAGGCAGTAAACCATCGAGAGCCAGAGGATGGTGCGGTATTTTCCGAGGAAAATATCCGCGAGCAGCGCGCCTAACAGCGGGGTGAAATAGACCCAGCTGGTGAATTGGTGATAATACTCGACGGCCTGGTTGCCGCTCAACGCGCGTCCGCCGCTGCCGTCCATGTAAACCAGATACTGCGCCATGAACACGACGAGGATCGTGCGCATGCCATAGAAGGAAAAGCGCTCCGCCGCCTCGTTGCCGATGATGTAGGGAATGCCGGGCGGCATGCCGTCGAGATCGGCGGGGGAGGTGCGGTGGGACATGGCGGAACGGATGTTAGGGCTTGGGGCGGTGTCCGGCGATCACCTCGCGGAAGATGGTTTCGAGCTCCGCGACGATGGTCGGCCAGCCTAACATTTCCGCGGTGCGTCTTGCCTCGCGGCCGAGTTTGCGGCGGAGCTTGGAATCCAGCAGGGATTGCGCGGCATCGAGGAATGCGGGTTCGTCGCCTTTGGGGACTTTGAAGCCGTTGGTCCCATCGATGCCGTGCCAGCCGGCGGCGGCGTAGTCGTAGGCGACGGTGGCGAGCCCGCTGGCCATGCCTTCGATGAGTACGTTGCCGAAGGTCTCCGTTTCGCTGGGGAACAGCATGATGTCGCAGGAGGCATAACACTCCGCCAACGGCTCGCCGACGAGGTAGCCGGGGAAGCGGACTTCGGGGTGCTCACGCATCAAGCGCGAGCGGAACGGGCCGTTGCCAACGACGATGCAGACGGCTTGCGGGCAGGTTTCCCGCATCCGGGTGAAGGCGCGGATGGCGAGGCCGATGTTTTTTTCGGACGAAATCCGGCCAACGACGAGCACCACCGGCGTATCCTCGGCAACGTCCCACTCGCGACGGAGGGCGGCGCTGCGGCGGGCGGGATCGAAGAGCGTGGTAGCGACGCCGCGGCCGAGCACCCCGACTTTTTCGAAACCGGCGCTGACCAGTTTGTCGCGGGCGTCGGGCGAGGGCACCAGCGTGCGGTCGAGGCGGTCGTGAAACCATTTCTGATAGCGCCAGACTTGTTTGCCGACCCAGTCGACGCCGTATTTCTGGAGGTATTCGCGGAAATTCGTGTGAAATCCGCCGACCACCGGAATTCCCAACCGCAGAGCCGCGGCCGCCGCGGAAAACCCGAGCGGGGTCTCGATGGCGACATAGACGAGGTCCGGGCGGTCCTTTTGCCAGCGGCGGCGCAATTCGCCGGGGATGGGCGCGCCCACTTTGATTTCCCAATAGCCCGGCAGCGGCCAGGACAGTACGGTGGTCTCAAACGCGCTGTGGGCCCGGCCGGAGCGGACGATTTCCACGCGGTGGCCGCGGTCGCGCAGGCCGGAGCAGAGGCGGCCGAGGGAATTGGCCACACCGTTGATGTCCGGGACGTAGGTGTCCGTGACGATTTCGAGGTGGAGTGGCTTGCGGATGGCGTCCATCGGTCAGCGTGCGAGCTCCACCCAGAGTTTTTTCAGTTTGGAAACGGTTTTCAAATGCCAGGCGCGCTCATCGCCGGCGGCACCGCTGGAGGTCAGGATGCGCGCGACTTTGAGGGCGGTGGTGAATTCCCCGGTGGCGGGATTGAGATAGCGCGGGTATTGGATCAAGGCGCCGCAGACCAGTTCTTCCAGTGTGAGCTTGCGGCTCCGGCGCGGGCACGCGAGGCGGTCCGTGGTCAGCCCCCACGCGGCGTAAAACGGCAGGCCGTAGGTCACCACCGGAACTTGTCTGATCAATGCTTCGAACCCCACGGTGGAGGTCATCGTGTGGACTTCGTCGCAAAGGTCAAGCCAGTCGAGCACGTTGCCCTCGGTGACGGCGAGATCGGACAAGCCGTCGTAGCCGGGCGGCAGGACCTTGCCGTGGCGCGCGCCGGCGACGAGGTCCGGGTGG
>JBIPMR010000372.1:0-4543 GCA_044369025.1 Luteolibacter sp. | reverse complement strand
TCACCGGCGAGCATCTCGATCAATACCGCCATGCCACACTTTCGCCCGAATTGTATTGGAACGAGGCCCTGACCCGCGATCCGGGCGATGCGCGCTGCAACCTCGGCATGGGCCGGCGCACGTTGAAACAAGGACGCTGGGACGCCGCCGAAGCGCATTTTCAAAAGGCCATCGCCCGCTTGACCCGCCGCCATCCCAGTCCGGAGACCGGCGAGGCGCATTATTTCCCGGGCCTGACGTTGGCGTTCAAGGGCGAGTTCAATGCGGCCTATCCGCTGACCGGGCGTCTCGCGTTTCTGGAAATACGCATGGAGCGCGTCTTGCAGCGCGATGATTGCACGGTGGCTCTGGCGACCTTGTATAATCTAACTCCAAATCCGGAAAGGGCGCTGGAAATCCTGACGGCGCGTCGTTTTCATCCCTGGGAAGGCGGGGAGGGGAGCGTGCTGCGGCAGTTCACCACCGCGCATTTACGGCTAGGTTGCAGGGCCTTGGCGGCCGGCAATGCGGCGGACGCGCTTGCGGATTTCACCGGGGCGATGGAAACCCCGGCAAGCCTGGGGGAAGCCTGTCATTTTTTGTTAGCATTGGCGCATCACGGCCTCGGCGAAATGGCTGCCGCCGGCTCGGCCCTGTCGAAGACCCTGGCTTTCACCTGCGCCGAGCAACGTGCTGTGGATTTGCAGCGGGAACTCGTGATGGCCTGAAGCTTCCCGGCAATCCCCAACGGAGAAAAGAAAAGCGCGCGCTGGAATTCCCCCCGGAGTTCTCAACGCGCGCTTTCTTTCCGGCCTCCTGGCTTTGCCTTGGATCGACTGAAGTCCCCCCGGAAATCCATGCGATCGGTTTTGGCTTGGCTGTTTTCGAGGCCGCCGTCCGGAGAGGCCGTAGCACTCTCAGAACGAAACCAAGTTGCCTGAAATTCAGGATAACGAAAGGAATTTTGGGTCTCAAAACCGGCCAGATGGGGCCAAAACCGGCCGCAACGCGCCTTGACCCGATTGCCGCGAAACGGCAGCCTTTCCGGCAGATGCGCCGCACGGAGATTGTCCACACCCGCTTTCAATCGCTGGAAATCTGGAAATCGGATCTGGCGACGGAGTTCCGCGTGGCGGGGGCGATTCACGCTTCGTTCCACCGGCGCCGTTACCTAACCGGACTGGCGTGGGATCTGATCGCCGCCGCGGCGTTGCTGCGGAATGACGGTCCGCCGCGCTCGGTGCTGATGCTCGGTCTGGCGGGCGGGACGGCCTATCGGATCTTGCGCCATTTGCTGCCGGCTTGCGAGCTGACGGCGATTGATATCGACCCGGAAATCGTCGCTCTGGCACGCGAGCACATGGAGCTCGACCGCCTGAACATCGAAGTTCTGACAGCGGATGCCTATCCATGGCTGGAAAAAAACCAGCGGCGCTTCGACGTGGTTTTCGATGACATCTATCTGGCGGGGAAAACCGATGTCTTCCGCCCGCGGGCGTGGAATCCGGAGTTGTTAGTCCACCTGCGCCGGGCGGTCGCACCCGGTGGCTTGCTGGCGGTGAATTTGGTGACCGGTGCCGGGCATCGCACGATGCAGTCGCTGACGCGGAAAATTCTGGGCGGTGCGTTTCCGGTGGTTCGCAGTTTGAAAACGCCGGAGGGCATGAACGAAGTTCTCGTTGCGGGCGATGCGGTTGCGACCCGCCCGCGTTTGGACCCTTACAACGAGGTTTTTCAAAACTGGCGCGACCGGATGTGTTGGGATCGGATAGAGATACGCCGCATTGCATCATCGTCATCATGACCGATCCCATTCACGAGCTTTATGAAAGCCGGATCTATCCGGCGATGAGTCATCCGTTGGCGGATCCGGCGCTGACGGCGGTGGCGGCGAGAATGGCTGGGTTGAAAACGCCGCAGCCGGCGAAAGCGCGGATTCTGGAGATCGGTTGCGGCTCCGGACACCACCTGATTCCGCTGGCGATGCGCTGGCCCGGGAGCGAATTTGTCGGCATCGATCTGGCGGATCGGGCGATCCGTGAGGCGCGCGGGCGCGCGGCGGCGGCGGGCGTGCGTAACATCGGGTTCCATGCGCTGGATCTCCGGGATTTCAAGCCGGCGGGCGGCGCTTTTGATTTCATCATCGCCCACGGATTTTTCTCATGGGTGCCGGACGAGGTGAAGGCCGCCTTGCTGATGTTTTGCGGAGAAAACCTCAGTCCTGCCGGGATTGCGACGGTGAGTTTCAATTTGGAGAGCGGCTGGGCGCCGAGGTGGCCCTTGATCCAGAAAACCCGGGCGATCCAGCAGGCGAGGGGCGGCGATCTGATTTCCGCACTCGAAATCCTGCGTTTCGTGACGGATCCGGATTCACCGGAAATGGCCATCATCGACGACATGTTGGCGAAGGGTCCGGCGATCTTGGGGTTTGATGATTTCAGTCCGGTCAATGATCCATGGCGGGTGGATCGTTTCATCCCGGCGGCGGCGAATGCGGGTCTGAGGTGGTTGGGGGAATCGGATCCCGCGGAGAACATTCCATCCGGGCTGGAGGATGATTCTATTGAGGAACTGGCGGAGTCCGCCGTTGATTCCATCGCATTTCACCAAGCGCTGGACGAGGCTGCCGGGCGGACATTTCGCTCCGGCATGTTGTGCCGCATGGATGCACCGGTGGAGGAATTGATTTCTTGCGGGCTGGTGTTTGATCTATCAGTGCGGGCCGGTGTCGAGCCGATCGGGGCCGCGCGTTTGGAAATCTGGCAGGCGATTCGGGCGTTCGCGCCCGCCTGCGTGCCGCTGCGGGAGGTGGCGGCGACGCTGCCGGATGCGGACGCAAAGGAGCTGGCGGACACGGTGTTCGAGGGGTTTTCCCAGGGATGGATATTGCCGCGGATCGAGCCGCTGGCCTATGATCCGAATTCCCCGCCATTTCCCACGTTGAATCCCTTCCGGCTGCTTTGTGCCAGCGAAGGGCTGCCGCTCGTCGATGCCTGGCACAGGCCCTGCCAGTTTCCGGAGGCCCATTACGCGGTGTTGGCGGCGATGGACGGGACACGAGACGTCCGTGAGCTGGCCGCGTTTTCAAAGCGCTGCTGCCCGGAGTTGGCTTTCGAGCCGTGGCTCAGACATCTCGCAAACCGCGGGATGTTTTCCTGAAAATCAGGAGGGCACTTACTGCCGGAAACGCTCGCATGGCAACTGCCATCGGCACGGAAACTTTCCGGCAGGCACTTGCAGGATTGTTTCATGGTCATCGGATCGAGCGGCGTGACGGTCCGGCACGAACTGCTGGCAAAGAGGGCGGCGACGGCAGGCAACAACAGCAGGTATTTCATCAGGTGATTTGGGAGTCGCTGGGATTTAACCAAAGCTGAGGAAAACTCCAGCAATCTCTTCCACCCGGGTCAACCGATCGGCTGCACATTCGGCACCGACGGTCCTTCCGCCTGCTTGAAGTGGGTCTTGGCGCGCAGCATCAAAGTGCCGAGGCAGAGGTCCGCGAGTGGCAGCACCACATTGAAATTCTTGTGCATGTAGCGGTGGTGCAACAGGTGGTGGCCGTTGAGTTTTTGGAAAAACCACGGCTTTTCGATACGGCGCGCCTTCGGCAAATGCATGCACCAGTGGATGTATTCGTAGAAGCAGTAGTAAAAGGTGAAGGCGCTGAAGCCGCCGATCAGGAAGGCCCACTGCCCGGTGAAATACGACAGGATTGAAAACGGGGTGATGCCGATGAGGATCAGCACCGGGCCGTTCCACCAGGCCATCGGGATGGTTTGCTTATCCTTCTCGTGGATGAGGTGGTAGGAGTGGTCCGCCTTGAAGGTTTTGTGATGGACCACCGCGTGGGCTTGAAAGGCGTAGCGGAAATTCCAAACCGGGCGGTGCATCACGTAGCGGTGGAGCGTCCACTCGAAGAAAGATGCGAAAACGATTCCGACCACCAGGCCGGAGAGACACCAAAGAATGAAGATGAGCATGGAAATGAAGCGAAGGGATAAACAGGGACGGCAGGACGGCTACACGGGCCACTCACGGGTGACAAGAGGATAATCAGCTCGCAAATCGGAAACCCCAAAGACAATCACGACAATTGTTGCGGGATGGGGCGGACGATGGGAAAGTCGCCCCGCCACACCATGGGGATTAGCCAATGCCAATGATCGAGGATTCATCCTACCGGGCGCCGTTCTGGCTGCCGGGCGGCCACGCGCAGACGATATATCCGGCCTTGTTCCGCAAGGTGCCGCGCGTGCCCCATCGCCTTGAACGGCTCGAACTGCCGGACGGCGATT
This sequence comes from Luteolibacter sp., assembly GCA_044369025.1. Lineage (GTDB taxonomy): Bacteria > Verrucomicrobiota > Verrucomicrobiia > Verrucomicrobiales > Akkermansiaceae > Luteolibacter. Next base: position 266 of record JBIPMR010000372.1, on the reverse strand, counting down.
TCCTCGACCTCGAATGGGCGGCATCCGGTCGGTCCCGCCTCGCGATTTTGTCCCATGGCCTTGAAGCGTTCGCCGGCACCGAATACATCCAAGGCATGGCCGCCGCCTTGATTCAGCACGGCTGGGATGTGCTCGCCTGGACATTTCGCGGCTGCGGGGCGGAGCCGAACCGCCTGCTGCGCATGTATCACAGCGGCGCCACCGAAGATCTGCATGCGGTCGTTGCCCATGCCGTTGCCAACCACCCCGCCGCCGCCATCGATTTG
>JBIPMR010000023.1:0-13889 GCA_044369025.1 Luteolibacter sp. | reverse complement strand
GCCGTGGAGCCAGGAGAGGAACTGGTCGGTCACAAATCCGGTGACGCCGATGAGGATGATGATCGGATAGACTCGGTCGAAGTTGCGGAAGCGGCCTTGGGTTTCGATGAACTCGGTGAGCCCGCTTTTGACGCCGATGAGTTCGGCGATGACCAGCCAGGTCCAGGCCCAGCCGAGCAGGATGCGGAGGTCGTTGTAGAGATTGGGAAGGATCCCGGGGATGACCACGTGGGTGACCATCTGGCGGGGTTTCGCGCCGAGGGTCTGCGCGGCCTCTAACAATGAAGGGTCGAGCAGCCGGGTGGTTTTCGAGACGACCAGGATCATTTGGAAAACGGTGCCGATGAAAACCAGGGCGATCTTCGGGGCGTCGCCGGCAAGCAGCACCGCGACTAACAGCGTGCTGAAGGTGGGGGCCGGCATGTAGCGGAAGAAGTCGACGAAGGGTTCGAAGAGTTTCGAGAAAAAGTCGAAGACGCCGCACAGGATGCCGATCGGGATGCCGACGATGCAGGCCCAGAAGAAGCCCATGAAGATGACCTGGATCGAGCGTTTGTAGCGCTGGCCCATGGTGAGTTCGCCATCGGGAACCTCTGCGGTGAAGTCGCGGAAGCCGGTGCGGATGACTTCGTCGGGAGCGGGCAGATAGACGGGGTTCGAAGGCCTGCCCTGCGGGATGAGTTTCAACAGGGCCTCGTCGGGGAGTTTTGCGTAGGAAAACTCCGCGGAGTTTTCGGACAGGCGCTGCCAGTTTTCGCGGATGATTTCGAGGTTTTCGTCGGAGAGCCGGGGGCGTTTGGAAACTTTGGCGCCAGTGGCGAGGTCGCGCCAGATGCCGTAGAGCACAGCGTCGTTCTGGGCTTCGGTGTGGGGCAGCCAATCGTGATTGATGGCGATGGGTGCGATCTGGCGGAGGAGTTTCTGGTTCTTGCGCTTGGCTCCGCTTTCCGGCGTTCCGGCTTGCCGCGCGGCCATCACCTTCGCGTTGTCATCGCGGACGGCGGCGACGAACTCGGGGAAGAAGGCTTTGCTCACCCGGTCGCCGGCGGTGAAGACGGTGGTGACACCCTCGCGTTCGGCCGAAATCTCGATTTTCACATCCGGATGCCAAACCCACGGAACGTAGGAGAAGAAGCACCAGATGGCGATGGGCAGGAGGAAGGAAACCAATGTTAGGAACAATGCCCGCACTTGTGGCAGATCGCGGCGGATCAGGAACCAGTCTTTGAGAATGGGGTGGCGTGCCATCGGGTGAAGTGGAAATGCGGGTGTGATGAGCCACGCCGCTGCGATTCGCACGCGGCGTGGTGGGAAGGAACCAAGAGCGGTTTACTTGGCCTTCTTGGCGGCGTAGGCCTTGGTCAGGGATGGGTCGAGGTATTTGGCCACATCCTGGGTCTTCTCATACACCTTGAACTTGAGGTTGAAGTCATCGACGACTTTCGACGATCCGTAAACGGTGCCAAGTCCGGCGGCGGTGTCCCAACGCTTCAACGCCTCGTCGACGGTGAGAATGTAGGTGCCTTTGAGGAAGGGTTCGTATTCTTCCGGAGAGATTTTAACGCGGGCGGATAGAATTTTGAGCACGTCATCAAGGTTTTCCTCGTTGTTGATATAATCGGCGATGCGGTACCAGACTTCGGTGACTTTCATCCAGTCATCCTTGCGCTTTTCAAGGCTCTCAGGCGAGACGTAGAGCAAGTCATAGATGATGCCGGGAGCGTCGGCGGAGGTGAAAACGGGCTTCGATCCGGGAAGCACCTTGAGCGCTTGGCCGGAGTTTGGCTGCCAGGCACCGATCGCATCGACGGCCTTGGAGGCGAGCACCTGCGGGGTCTCGTTGGTGGGGGTGTTGACGATGGTCACGTCCTCGGCTTTGAGCCCGGCCTTTTCGAGGCCGGTGAGCAGCAGGAGGTGGGAGACGAAGCCTTCCTCGAGGCCGACTTTTTTGCCTTTCAGGTCCTTGACCGATTCGATGCCGGGTGCGGCGACGATCATGTCGTTGCCGTTGGAGAAATCATTGATGATGATGCCAACCGAAGGCTTGCCGGTGGCACCGGTGACCAGCGCGTCGCCATTGGTCATGCAGACGCCATCGACTTTTCCCGAGACGTAGGCGTCCATCGACGGGACGTAGTCAAACCACAGGAATTCGACATCCACGCCGGCCTCCTTGAACCAGCCTTTTTGCCCGCCGATTTCCCATGCGACCCAGCCGGGCCAGTCGGAGTAGGCGATTTTGAGCGGTTCGGCGTTGGCGATCCCGCAGAGGGCGAGCAGGCCGATGGCGGCGGTTCCGAGACGTGGGAGCAATTTCATAACGATGGTGACTTGGGGTTGGTGACGCGCTGCGGTGTGAAATATGCGCAGTTTGTTCATACCGGATTAAGCAGGGGCCATACCAAGTCCGCCGCCGGGGTGGAATGGATTTTTAAAGAGGGGAGGGGCTTGGTGTGATTTTCCAGTTTCAACGCGGGCAGCAGGCAGGCTAGGGTGCGCCCATGAACGAGTCAGGAACCCCGCCGAAGAACATTGTTCTGATCGGCTTCATGGGGAGTGGTAAATCAACGGTGGGGCGCGAGCTCCATCAGCGGCTGGGCTATCCGTTGGTGGACATGGACCAGGTGATCGAGCAGCGGGCCGGCAAGCCGGTCACGGCGATTTTCGCCGAGGATGGCGAGGCGGCCTTCCGCGAGATGGAGACAAAATTGTTAGATGAGCTGGCCGCGGCGGATGCGCCGCGGCGGATCATCTCGACCGGCGGCGGGGTGGTGGGGCGTGAGGAAAACCGCGCCTTGCTGCGGCACCTCGGATACGTGGTTTGGCTGCATGCGCCGATCGCGGTGATCCTCGACCGGACTGCTCGAAACCGTGAGCGGCCGCTGCTGCACACGGATGATCCGGCGGCGCGCATCGCCGAACTGATGGCGGTGCGGATGCCTTTCTATCAGGAGGCGGCCCATCTCAAGGTGGATACCGCCGGGCTGGATTGCGGCGAGCTGGCGACCGGTATTCTGGAAAGCGCGCGTTACTTTTTCACCCACCAGTCATGATTTCGCCGGAGCAGCGGGTGAAGGCGTGGGCGGCGGAGCTGGGTTTCGACGACTGCCGCATCGCCATCGCGAAGGAGGCGACGCATGCGGAGCTTTTCCGCGATTGGATCGCGGAGGGAAACCACGGCGAGATGGGGTGGCTGGAGCGGACGCCGGAGCGCCGCTGCGATCCGCGCGAGGTTTTACCGGATTGCAAAGCGATCATCTGCCTGGCGCTGAACTACTATCCGGGTCCTAGCCCGTTTGCCGAGGGGCATGAGGGTGGCTACCGGATCGCCCGCTATGCGTGGAATGAGGACTATCATGATCTGATCGAGAAACGTCTGCGCGAATTTGATGGGAAGCTGCGGGAGCTCGGCGGGACGCAGCGGTTTTACGTGGACACCGGTCCGGTCTTGGAACGCGACTTCGCGAGCGATGCGGGCCTCGGCTGGAACGGGAAATCCACCGTGCAGATCCATCGGCGGATGGGCGCGTGGTTTTTCCTGGCGGAACTGCTGACGACGCTGGATCTAACCGCCGATGCGCCGTTTGGCGATCATTGCGGAAAATGCACCGCCTGCATCACCGCGTGTCCGACGCAGGCGATCACCGCGCCGCGGCGGGTGGACGCCCGGCGCTGTGTTTCCTATCTAACGATCGAGCACAAGGGCCCCATCCCCGAGGAGTTCCGGATCGCGATGGGGGACCGGATTTATGGCTGCGATGATTGCCTGGATGCGTGTCCGTGGAACCGCTTTGCGGTGGAGTCCCGGGAAATGACCTTTCATGCCCGCGGGACGGTTTTTGAAAAGCGGCTGCGGGAATTCCTCGAACTCGACGACGAGGGTTTCCGCACGTTGTTCGCCAAGTCGCCGGTCAAGCGCATCAAGCGCCCGAGATTCCTGCGAAATGTCTGCGTGGCGTTGGGGAACACCGGCACGGCCGATGACCTTCCTGCCTTGCAGCGCGCCGTTGCCGATCCCGACCCGTTGATCTCCGAACACGCCACCTGGGCGGTGGCGCGGATTCTGGAACGCACCGATCTTTATTCCATCACTCCCAGCAGCTTGGGCAACCACAGCGAAAGCGCCGGCCAGTAGGTGATCAGGATCAGGCCGATGAACATCGCCGCGTAGAACGGCAGCATCGCCATTGAAACTTTCGCGATGTTCGATTTGCCGACGCTGCAACCGAGGAACAAACAAGTCCCGACCGGCGGCGTGCACAGGCCGATGCACAGGTTGGCGATCAGGATCATTCCGAAGTGCACCGGATCGATTCCAATGCCGACGGCCACCGGGAGGAAGATCGGCGTGAACACCAGCACCGCCGGCGTCATGTCCATGAAGGTGCCGACGATTAGCAGAATGATATTGATCGTCAGCAGGATCATCAGCGGATTGGAGGAAAAGCCGAGCAGCGCCTCGCTGACGAATTGGGGCACCTGCTCTTCCGTCAGCAGACCGCTCATCGCCTGGCTCACTGCGACCAGCAGCATCACGATCCCCGTAGTGCGCGCCGATCCAACGGCAAGCCGCGGCAGCATTTTCACCGGTACTTCGCGGTAAATCACCACCGCCAGCAGGAACGCCCAAAGCACTGCCACCGCGGAGGCTTCCGTCGGCGTGAACCAGCCGCTCAAGATCCCGCCGAGCACGAAAACCACCAGCAGCAGGCTGGGAAGCGCACGCCAGGTGCAGGCCAGCGCCGAACGTTTGATTTCGCCGGCGACGTGCTCATGATCTCCGCCGTAGCCGTTCTTGCGGCTGACGATGAGCGCCACTCCCATGATCAGCAGGCCGATCACGATTCCCGGAACCACGCCCGCGATGAACAACGCACTGATCGAGACATTCGAAGCCACCACCGCATAGACGATCATCACGTTGCTCGGCGGGATGAGCAGGCCGGTCGTGGCTGCCGTCGCCGTAAGAGCGATGTTGAAATCCTTCGGATAGCCCTTGCGGTTCATTTCCGGAATCAAGGTGCCGCCGACCGACGAAACCGCCGCCGCCGCCGAGCCGGAAATCGCGCCGAAAAGCATGCATGTCAGCGTGTTCACCATCGCCAGTCCGCCGCGGAAGCGGCCGAGGAACACCGCCGCAAAATCGATCAGGCGCCCGGCCAGTCCGCCCGCGCCCATCAAGTCGCCGGCGAGGATGAAAAAGGGAATCGCCAGCAGCGCGAAGCTGTCCAGCCCGTTGCCCATGTCGCGCGCCACCGAGACCAGCACGTCGCCGTATCCCAGCGCCCACGCCGCCATCACGGTGGCGATGCCGATCACGAACGCGATCGGCGCGTCCAACAACATCAGCGCGACGAAAACCGCCAGCAGCACGGCAAGTCCTTCGCTCACGACGCCACCTCCTCTTCGTTGGATTCGGCGTTTTCAATGTCGTGCGCTCCGGTCAGCAGATAGATCACGTTGCCGAACGCGAACAGGCTGATCACATAACCGCTCACCGGCACCGCCAGATAGAACCACGCCTTGTTGATTTGCAGCGCGGACAAAACCTGCCCCGAATCAAACCGGTCGATCACCAGCTGCGTTCCACCGATGCCCATGACAAACATCGCGAAGGCAAACACCAGCCCGTGGGTCACGATCCGCGCCAACCGCCGGGCCGACGGGTCGATGCGGTCCACCAGCAGGTCCACCCCGAGGTGCTTGTCATCGAGATAGGCAATCGCCCCGCCGAGGAAGGAAATCCAGACGAGGAGGAAGCGCGCGAGTTCCTCCGTCCAGCGCACCTGGTCGCCGAGGATCTTGCGGGAGAAAACTCCTAACAAGACATCGGCGGTCAGGATCAGGAAAACCGCGATTGAGACCCAGCCGAGCGAGGCCGCGGTGATGCGTTTGATTTGATTCCACATAAATCAGTTGGCGGCGCGGATTTTTTCGATCAAGGGGCGGGTCGTCGCATTGGTGTATTTATCGACGATGCTTGCGGAGGCCGCGCGGAATAATTCGGGATCGGGCTCGATGATGTTGACGCCCTCCTTGCGCAGCAGCGCGAGGGAGTTCTCGGTCTCCACCTTCCAAAGCTCGCGCTGGAATTTGCCGGCATCCTGCACCGAACTCCGCAGCCACTCGCGCTCGTCGGCGCTGAGCGTGTCCCAAAGGCTGCTGCTGGCGAGGATCACGTCCGGGATCCGCGTGTGGTGGTCGAGCACGTAGTTCTTACAAATTTCATAGTGACGGCTCGAGACAAAACTCGGCGGATTGTTCTCCGCGCCGTCCACCGTCCCTTGCTTCAGCGCCGTGTAAAGCTCACCGAAGGAAATCGGCGTCGGCGATCCGCCCATCGCCTGAACCATGTCCATGGCTACCTGGTCGGCCATCACACGGATCTTCTTGCCCTTGAGGTCGGCCGGACTGGCCACCGGCTTGACGGTGTAAAAACTGCGGCTGCCGCTGTCGAAATAACCCAGCCCCTGCAGTCCGCTGGGAGATCCGTCGCCGCGGGTCTTCACCACGTCCAACATCTCCGCGCCGACCGGTCCCTCCAGCACCTGCCAGTAATGCGCCTCGTCGCGGAACAAATACGGCAGGCCGAAAATCTGATAAGACGGGACGAAATTGCCGATCGCCGCCGCGCTCACCTTGGTGATGTCCAAGGTGCCGGCCTGCACTTTTTCCAAGCACTGGGTTTCGGTTCCGAGCTGCTCGCTGGGGAAAATATTGATTTTCAATTTCCCGCCCGAGCGTTCTTCCGCCAGGCGCTTGAGTTCTTCCAGCCCTTTGTGGACCGGGTGACTGATCGGCAGCGCGTGGGCGATTTTCAAAACCCGCACGCCGGCGGTCGCCTGCGTTTTCGAGCCGCCGAGCCAGGAGAACCAGCCGCCTGCTGCGACCACGCCAATCAAAATACCGGTTATGAGGAAGGAGGTGGATTTGCTCACCGTGAAGTGGGGTTTTGGGAATGGAGTTGCGACGGAATTGTCGCCCCGGGGCAGATTGTCCGGCCACTGTCGCACTGACAAGAAACAAAATACCTGGGTTCCTCGATCCGCCGGGAAGGGTGGAACGGGCCGGACGCATCCGCGTTCTGCCTTGGATTGCGATGTCGTGTTCCGGGCCTGACCTTTCCCGAGTCAGGCGAGGGGGTGTGCCACAACTTGGCGCTTGGAACAGGCTGCGGAGTCCCTAGTCTCCGCGGCATCCGGGCCTTGCTCCTGGATCTCTTCATCATCGGGGCCTATTTTGCGATCATCGTGATGATCGGCGTGCATTTCAGCCGCCGGAACAAAAATCTGTCCGAGTTCGCGCTTGGCGGGCGAGCGATTCCATGGTGGGCGGTGCTTGCTTCGATCCTCGCTTCGGAAATCAGCGCCGGCACTTTCTTCGGCACGCCGGGCGAGGGCTTCCGCCTGCAAAACTACACCTACGCCCAACTGATGATCGGCTACCTGCTGGCGCGCGTTATTGTGAGCGCGGTGTTCATCCCGGCCTACTACAAACACAATGTGGTGAGCATCTACGAGTTTCTTGAAATGCGTTTCGGCCCGCGCACGCGGCGTGTGGCCAGCGCCGTGTTCCTGCTCACGCGATCCCTCGCCAGTGGCTCGCGACTGTGGGTGCCCACGCTGCTGCTCGTCGTGATCTGGAACCGCTTGAACCCGGAAAACCCTCTTGGAAACTGGGAACAGTTCTGGTTCACCGGGATCGCGCTCGTGCTGATCAGCGTTCTAACCGCCGCCTACACCGCGGTGGGCGGCATCAAGGCGGTCATCTGGACCGACGTGTTGCAAATCGCCGTGCTCTTTGTTGCGCTCGGTTTTTCCGTCTGGTACCTGCTAGGGCACATTCCCGGAAACTGGGAGGGCGTGAAATCCCACCTACACGGTGCCCGCGATCTCTCGCTGTGGCAGTGGGAGGGCGATGCTCCGGCGGACACCGCATGGGGCAAGGTCAAAAGCGTGCTTGAAAGCGAATTCACCGTCTGGGCGGGGCTGTTCGGCTCGCTGTTCGTGACGCTCGCCACCCACGGCACCGATCAGGACATGGTGCAGCGCATGCTCACCGCCAAGAACAAGCGCCAGAGCGCGGTGGCCACGATCCTTTCCGGCATCGCCGACATCCCCGTGACCTACGCGGTTCTAACGATCGGCATCCTGCTTTCCGTTTACTACGGCCACGTCGTGAATGATCCGAACCTGCCGATGGCCGGTGGCAGCCCGGACAGCACCCGGATTTTTCCCTACTTCGTCATCGACGTGATGCCCGGCGGCCTGCGCGGTCTGGTGATCGCGGGCGTGCTTGCCACGACGATGGGGTCGCTCGGCACGGCGATGAATTCGCTGGCAACGAGCTATTGTCAGGATTTCCATTTCCGCTGGTTCGGCACGCCGGACGAGGATGCGGCGCGGGTGCGCATCGTCAAACTGGCGACGGTCGGTTTCATGCTGGTGCTGATCGCCGTGGGACTCGCCACCGCCTTTGTGAAGGCGCACAATCCCGGACTCAGCATCATCGGCATCATCCTCGGCAGTTTCGGCTACACTTACGGTGCATTGCTCGGGGTGTTCATCGTCGCGCTCTTCACCCAAACGCGCGGCAGCGAAACGGGCAACCTGATCGCCATGGCATCCGGAATCATCGCCGTGGCCCTGCTCAGCAATCTGCCTAACGACGTCAGTGAAATGATCCTCGGCCGCGATCTTTATGAAAATCCCGCCTGGATGCCGGTGATCGAATTCCCATGGCGCATCCTGGCGGGCACGATCGTCACCACAGCGGTCGCCCTTTGTTTCAAAAGCCGGGCAAAGGGATTCCCAACGGGCGATTCGTGCGACATCAAATCAGTCCGTTAGTCGCCGTCTTTAAATTACGATTTCGCTGAATCCGCCTTGTTCCAATTTGGTGAGGTATTGAAGAAGGAGGCTCACCCGAGCAGCAAGTCAGGGATTTTTGACACGGCCCCTCAGGCTTTGGATCACACTTCAAGATTTCGGCTTGTTTCTCACCGACCCCAATCGCCGTGTGATGGCGAGGATCGCAGGATGCGTGAAGCGCCGCTCGGTCGTGATCGCGTAAAACTGCGTTTCCACATCCTTCGTTCTGCCCAGCGGGACGAAGCCATATCTCTCGAACGCTTCGGCGGCGACTACCGTGGGCACCGCGATGAATCCGTGACCGCTGGTCGCGACGATTTTCGTAAGAGCCGCGTCTTCGAACTCAGCCACGACACGCGGTTCCACGCCTACGCTTCGGAACCATTTCTCCAAGTCCCGCCTGAGGTTGCAATTCTGGGTCGGCAGCAAGGCTGCCGCCCCGTCGAGATTCCGCGGGAAACGCCCCTTGAGTTTTTTCATAAATCCCGGCATCGCGCAAAAGGTGATGGGGGATGAGGCTAACAGATGATTGAATACCTTGCCCGCGATCCCGGGCGAGGCGGGTTCATCGGAGAGCACCACGTCGAGGCGGTGGGTGTTGAGCTGGGAAACGAGATCCGCCAGCTTGCCCTCGTGGCAGGTGAGTTGCACGGGTGGCTGGTGCTCAAGCACGGGTCGCAACATGTCGTAGCTCATCAGCTTCGGGAAGGAGTCCACGATGCCGACATGCAGGCGCAGCCCGCGGATGCCCGGTGCCTGCTTGGTGGCGCGGAGAATTTCGCCGCCGAGGGTGAAAATTTCCTCGGCATGGCCATAGATCAGTTGGCCGAATTCCGTCAGCTCCAGCGAGCGCCCGCTTGGGCGGAAGAGCGTCTCCCCCAGGCTCGCCTCCAGCAGTTTGATCTGCGTGCACATCGAGGGCTGCGAGACGCGGAGCTTTTCTGACGCACGTCGCAGGCTTCCTTCCCGCGCCACCGTCCAGAAGTAGCGCAGATGGTGGTAATTGAGAAAATCCGTATCGGCTATCTGTTCCATATTCTGGAAGGGTAAATGAGATTTTGAGTATTATGCAAACTCTTTTCCGCCGCGCAATGTCTGCCCGTCAACTCCAGCAACCATGAAACTAACTCTCAGCCACCGCAATCATGCCCCCTCGAAGTCCATCATCGAGATGCTCGAGAACGAACTGAAATCCCTACTGCCCGGTCTCCAGATCGACGAGGCGCGCGTGCATCTGGAGCGCAGCCTCACCGACAGCCCGCCGTTCAGCGCATCCTTCCATCTCGTGACACCCGGGCCGGACATAATCGTTTCGTCCAAGGAGCACACCTTGCGCGCCGCCGTTCTCAAGGCATTCCAGGGCATCGCGGACAAGATGGAACACCGCGATGCGAAGCGCGCCCGCCGCCGTGAGGCCGCGCCCGCCATCGATCTCACCCGCCGCCGCCCTGCCGGGGGCCAGCGCCTTTGAAACGAACATCCCACCCCTGAATCAGACCCCGAAACAAAATGGAAATCCTCTCCCTACTCGCCGCCACCACCGCCGATCCCGCCAGCATGAAAATGTGGGCTTACGTCGGATTCATCGCGCTGGTGATGCTATTCCTCGCCCTCGATCTCGGCGTCTTCCACCGCGAGGCGCATGAAGTCACGATGAAGGAATCCATCACCTGGTCCTGCATCTGGCTCGCATGCGGAGTGTCGTTCACGGCGTTCATCTACTACGCCTATCAGCACAACTGGCTGGGCCTGGGGCTGGAAACCCCGGTTTATGCGGGAGGGACGATCGCCTTGGGAGAGGTGACGGGAGCCACCGCTGCCATCCAATATCTGACCGGTTACGTGGTGGAAAAGTCCCTTGCGATGGATAATATTTTCGTCATTGCGATGATTTTCGGCTACTTCGCAATCCCGGCGAAATACCAGCACCGTGTGCTCTTCTGGGGAATCATCGGCGCGCTCATCATGCGCGGCGGCATGATCTTCCTCGGAGCCGAGCTGATCATGAATTACACATGGATTCTCATTGTGTTCGGACTCTTCCTGATCCTGACAGCGGTGAAAATGGCTCTCATCACCAGCCACAGCGACCCGGGCAAGAATCCCGTGGTGAAGATCGCCAAGCGGTTTTTCCGTACGGTGGATTTCTATGACGGCCAGAAATTCTTCACCCGCCGCACGGTCGCGCCGACGTATATCAGCGATCCGAAAACGGGCAAGGGCACCTACGCCCCCGCAGAGACGGGCACTCTATCCGCGCGATACGCCATCACCCCGCTGTTCCTGGCGCTGATCATGGTGGAAATCACGGATCTCGTGTTCGCCGTCGATTCGATTCCCGCGATTTTCGCAATCACCCCGGATCCTTTCATCGTCTTTACAAGCAACATCTTCGCGATTCTCGGTCTGCGCGCCCTCTATTTCTGCCTGGCAGCCCTCATCGCGAAATTCCGCTTCCTCAAACCCGCCCTCATCCTGATTCTCGGCTTCGTCGGCATCAAGCTGCTGCTGCTTGCCGCTCCGCCATACTTCAATGACTTCGGCCTCACCGACAGTGAATTCAAGAGCATCAAGATCGACCCGCTTGTGTCGCTGATCATCGTTCTCGGCACCCTCGCCGTGGCGTCAGTGATGTCCATCCTCATCCCTCACAAGGAAGAAGGTGAGCCGCTATGAGCCCGAAGAGCCGCCGCGACTCCTTGATGGCAATCGCCCTCTTCGCATGGTTCTCCAATGGCGAACGATGCGAGGCCGAGCGCCAGGGCGGCACGCCGGTTTGACCCGCCGACTTACTTCAGAAAAACACCGCCCACCCATCCATGACCCGCATTTCACAGCGCATCGTCGCATCGCGACCTTTCCATACCACCATCATCGGTGTGATCCTGATGGTCGGCGTGCTGGCGGGTCTGGAGACGGATGCCGCCATCGTAGCCAGCCACGGAGCGCTTCTGCGCAGCCTGGATGTCCTGGCTCTCACGGTGTTCTGCGCGGAGATTGTGCTGAAAATCGCGGCGCATGGCCGTCGTCCGCTCGATTATTTCCGGGATGGGTGGAATGTGTTCGATTTCGCAGTCGTGGTTGCTTGTCTTTTGCCATGGGACTCACAGTTCGCCGTGGTGCTGCGCCTAGTGCGGACCCTCCGTTTGCTGCGCCTTGTCTCGGCTCTGCCAAAGCTCCAGCTTCTGGTCGGGGCGTTGGTCAAGAGCTTCAGCTCCATGGGCTACGTCGGACTGCTGCTGAGCCTGATGTTCTACATCTACGCCATCACCGGCGTGCACCTTTTCGGTGGCCACGACAAGCCTCACTTCGGCAACTTGTCGCTGGCGTTCTTCACGCTCTTCCAGACGATTACCCTCGACGACTGGAAATTCCTCTTCGAAAGCGCGAAAGGGTCATCCCCCGCCATCGCGGCGGTCTATTTCATCAGTTTCATCCTGCTCGGCACGATGATCATGCTCAATCTCTTCATCGGCATCATCATGAACAGCATGGAGGAAATGCACTCTGAACTGGACGAATACAACGCAGCCAAGCGCGGCGTCCCTGCCAAGGACACCACCCTCGACGATCTCGCAGCCCTCGATCAGCAGGTGGCTTCGCTGAAAACCCAACTTACCGCACTGCGCGGCAAGCTGACGAAGGGGATCGACTGAATTTCTCTCCCGCGAACGACCGCGCCTCTCTGATGCACCCGTGTGAAATGAGCCCCTCCGCTTTTGGAATAATTTTCGATTTTTCCAGTCGCTGTTTCGGGAGCTTCCATCCATAACCGCCCGCATGATTTGGGCATGGGTGATTTTCATTGGTTTCGTCTTCGCAATGCTGGCGCTCGATCTGGGTGTCTTTCACCGGAAATCCCACGTCGTCGGCTTCAAGGAGTCACTGGGCTGGTCCGGAGTCTGGATCACCCTGGGCTTGTCGTTTTCCATTCTCGTCTATTTCGCTTACGAACGGCACTGGTTTGATCTGGGTCTCTCGGTGGATGCGGTCGACAAGGTGGTGAACACCGGAAAGCTGGCCGCGACGAAATACCTCACCGCCTACGTGGTGGAGAAATCGCTGAGCGTGGACAACATCTTCGTGATCGCGATGGTCTTCAGTTCGCTCGCGGTGCCCGCACGCTATCAGCACCGCGTCCTGTTTTGGGGTATTCTCGGCGCGCTCGTGATGCGGGGCGCGATGATCGGCCTGGGCTCGGTGCTGGTGCAGAATTTCCATGCGATTCTCTATGTCTTCGGCGTATTTCTGATCTTCACCGGGATCAAGATGCTGGTGATGGAAGAAAAAGAAGAACACCCCGAAAACAATCCCGTGGTGCGATGGATCCGGAAATTTTTCCCGATCACCCGGGAGTTCCATGGGCAGCACTTCATGGTGAAAGCGGGCAGTGAGTGGTCCCGCGAAGCCTCGGAGCCCGGTGTCGAATTGAAACGCGATCCGGTGGTGGAATCGGCGCCCGACGGCAAATGGCTGCTCACGCCGCTGGCGGTCGCATTGATCTTGGTGGAGGTGACCGATCTGATTTTCGCGGTCGATTCCATTCCTGCGGTTTTCGCCATCACCGCGGACCCTTTCCTGGTTTTCACCAGCAACGTGTTCGCCATCCTCGGCCTGCGCTCGCTGTATTTCGCGCTGGCCGGTCTGATCACCAAGTTCCGCTACCTCAAGCCGGCGCTCTCGCTGATCCTGATTCTGGTCGGCATCAAAATGCTGGCCGCGAAATGGCTCAAACTATGGTTGGGCGATTCGTTCAACCTGACCGTGCTGGCTGTGATCCTGGCAATCCTAGCCACCGGAGTCATTACCTCTCTCATCGTGGGTACCAAGGATGAGGATGAACCGACTCCCTCGTAAATCCCGGGTTTTTCATCGGAATTCCCCTCATCGCCAGGGTCTGAAAATTTCCTCTCATGCAAACCATCAAAGAACTGCTCGATCTGATGCTTCACTTGCAGGACCACCTGCATGATTTCACCCGCCAGTATGGACTGCTGGTTTACGCGTTGTTGTTCCTCA
>JBIPMR010000371.1:0-4545 GCA_044369025.1 Luteolibacter sp. | reverse complement strand
GCTAGCATCCGCCGTTTCCCACGGGAGCGTTCCGCCACTTGCCAATCTTCCGACTAACCTCGGAATTGTCGGCGTGGTCATCGTCGCACTCGTCGCGGTGGGCTTCATCTATCTGTTACTCACCTGTTACCGCAAGGTGGAAAAGGGCCGGGCGCTCGTCCGCACCGGCGGCAGCCGCGCCAAGGTGATCCTCAACGGCGGCTTCGTCGTGCCGATCATCCACCGCGCGGAACTCATCGATATTTCCGTGAAGCGCATTGAAATCGACCGCACCGGCAAGAACGGACTGATCTGTCAGGACAACATGCGCGCCGACATCAAGGTGGTGTTTTTCGTCCGCATCAACAACGTCGAAGCGGACATCATCAAGGTGGCCGACTCCATCGGCTGCGTGCGCGCCTCCAGTGAGCCGGAAATCCGCAACTTGTTCGATGCGAAATTCTCCGAAGCGCTCAAGACCGTCGGCAAGCGTTTCATGTTCATCCAGCTTTACGAGGACCGCGATAAATTCCGCGAAGCCATTCTCAAGGTGATCGGCACCGACCTCAACGGCTACGTGCTCGAAGACGCCGCCATCGATTATCTGGAACAAACACCGATCGAAATGCTCGATCCCGATAACATCCTTGATGCCGAGGGCATCAAGAAAATCACCCAGCTCACCGCGGAACAGGCCAAGCTTTCTAACAAGATCCAGCGAGACAAGGAAAAGGTCATCAAGCAGCAGGACGTCGAGGCCCGCGAGGCGATTCTCGAACTCGAGCGCCAGCTCAAGGAAACCGAAGCCCGCCAGCAGCGCGAGGTCGAGACGGTGCGTTCCCGCGAGGAAGCCGAGACCGCCAAGGTCGCCGAGGAGGAGCGCCGCAAGTCGCAGGTCGCCCGCATCGCGGCTGACGAGGAAATCGCCATCGCCGATGAGAACAAACAACGCCAGGTGTTAGTCGCCCAGCGCAACAAGGAGCGCACCGACGGCGTCGAACTCGAGCGTGTCGAGCGCGAACGCATGATCGAGCAAATCGAACGCGAGCGGGTGACCCAGCTCAAGCAGATCGAAGCGGAAAAAGCCATCGAAGTGCAGCGCAAGGAAATCCAGGAAGTCATCCGCGAGCGCGTGATGGTTGAAAACCTCGTCGTCGAGGAGCAACAACGGATGAAAGACACCGAGGCCTTCGCCACCGCCGAGCGTGAGAAAAAAGTCACCGTTACTCAAGCCGAGGCCGCGGCTCAGGAAAACCTGATCCAACAAATCAAAGAGGCCGAGGCACACAAACAAGCCGCACAATTTAAAGCGGACGAGGATGCCTACACCGTCACCACCCGCGCGGAAGCCTCGCGCCAGGCCGCCAAACTCGGAGCCGAGGAAAAACTCATCACCGCCGAGGCCTATCAGGCCGCGGCCGAGAAGGAAGCTGCCGGCAAGATCCTGCTCGCCGAAGCACTCACCAAGGACTCCGCCGCCATCGGCATGGGCGAGGCCGAGGTGATCCGTGCCAAGGGAACCGCCGACGCCGAAGCCATCCGCGAGAAGGCCGATGCGATGAAACTCTTCGAAGAGGCCGGTCAGGACCACGAGGAGTTCAAGCTCGAACTCGAAAAGGACAAAACCATCGAACTCGCCCAAATCGACGTCCAACGCCAGATTGCCGAGCAACAGGCCATCGTCATTGGCGAGGCGCTCAAGCACTCGAAGATCGACATCGTCGGCGGCGAAACCGAGTTCTTCGACCGCATCACCCGCGCCATCACCACCGGCAAGGTGGTGGACCGCACCATCGGCAACAGCCAGGTGCTCGGCGACGTCAAGGACACCTTCTTCAACGGCGATCCGGAGTATTTCAAAGCCCAGGTCGGCACCTGGATTCAGGACTTCGGCATCGCCACCGAGGACTTGAAAAACCTCAGCGTCTCCGCCTTGTTAGGTAAACTTGTCGGCGCCGCCGACGGTGAAAAACGCCAGCGCCTCATCGGCATGCTGGGAGCGGCGGAACGCTTCGGCCTGGCGGATGTAAAAGCAGCCTCATTGTTGAAATAAGAGGATGAACCACGGAATACACGGAACACACGGAAAGGAAGAAGGATGGCACTGATTTTTGAAGCAGAGACACACGAGATTCTTGGCGCCTGTTTTGAGGTTTATCGTGAGAAGGGCTGTGGGTTTCTGGAGGATGTCTATCAGGAGTGCCTGGAGATCGAGTTCGAAATCCGCGGGGTAACTTACATCGTCAAACCACCTCTGGAATTGGAATACAAAGGCCGAAAACTCAGAAAGCGATACGAGCCAGACTTTTTCTGCTATGGCAAGGTCATCCTTGAAATCAAAGCCGCCAAAACCATCGATGACAGCCATCGCGCCCAGCTCATGAACTACCTCAGGGCGACGGGGACGCGAGTCGGACTTCTCGTCAATTTCGGCCACTATCCGAAAGCCCAACACGAACGGTTCATCCTATAACCCCATCTCTTCGTCTTCCTTCCGTGTGTTCCGAGTATTCCGTGGTTCACCTCTTCAATTTTGATTAATCCGTCCGCATGAGCGATTCACCCCAACAACTCGAAGGCGGAGCCTACGAAGTCATCCGCGCCCGTCTCGACCAGCACGCCGCCTTGCTGCGTGAGCGGATCGAGGCGCTCAACGCCGCTCGGCATGACGTCTTCGGTGCGATCACCACCGAGTTGCTGGCGACCGGCCATGTCGCCACCGCGCACAATTGCGTGCCACGCGATTTGGTCAGCCTCGGCAACGGACTCTATCTGTTGGGTTACAACATCCAGTTCGGGCTCAAACAGACCACGGGTCTCGCCGATGTGTTCGCTGCCTGTCGTCTGGACGAACAGCAGAACTTCCATCCGGTTCCGCTGGAGGAAGTGCTTGGCGACGCCGCATTCAACGAGGATTTCCTGACGCTTTTCCGTTACTACCGGGACACGGTGTTCGTGAAGTTCATGGTGATCGGCCCGCACGTCCACATGAAGATGCGGATCGGGAAATCCGAGGACGACTTCAAGACCTTCAAATGGCGTTTGGATGGCGACGGCACGATGGCCTATCTGGGCAACCGCTCCGACCACGAGGCCCGTTACCCCGAGCTGGTCGAGTTCCAGTGGAAGCGCGCCCACCGCGACATGCACCGCTCCGGCGAGCACCCGCACATCTCCATCGAGGATCTGGTGTTCGTGGAAACCGTCGGTGGCGACCTTACCATCAAGGTCGAGGACAACACCGCGAGCGGGCAGGGGATCTACTCCGAACCCGTCGAGGACGCGGACCAGACGCTCGACGACGCGGAAGTCCTTTACGCCATTCTCGGACCGCTGATCGTGCTGCGCATCCTGCCGTATCGGGAGACCAAACACCGGCACCTGGTGTTCAACGGCAAAACCCGCGAGGTCCACCGCCTTGACGGCATCGGCGAGTCCTGCGTGCTGCTGCCCGAGGACCAGGGGATTCTTTTTGCGAACGGGTATTTGTTAGCCACCGGCGAGGTGAAAACCTACGAAACCGGCCGCACCGGCCTGCGCTTCGAGCGGCGGGTCGCGGCGGGCAATGGCGAGGACACGCTGTTTGTTTTCTATCAGCGTTCCTCCGGCCACTATGTGCTCTTTTCCTACAACGTCATCGCACAGACCGTCGAGACCCCGGTGATTTGCAACGGTTTCGCGCTGGATCCCGATGGCCGGATGGTGCTGTTTCAAGCTCCCGAACAGCCGCAGAAACATCACGCGCTGCAGGTTTGGCGCACTCCTTACGTCGCCGACACCGCCACCTCCGTGCCGCTGGAGAAGCGCGAGTCGCTGCTCTTCAAAATCGGTAATTCCACGCTCGTTCGCGCCATGGCCGAGGCGCGCGAAATCCTGATATTGTTAGGAAAAGGCGATACCTACGCCGATGTCTATCTGGAACTCGTGCGCCGCAGCCGCGAGGTGCTCGACGGCTATTTCTGGCTTAAGGAAAAGGAAACGCAGTCACTCGCCGAGCCGCTGGAAGCGATCAACGCTGCAGCCAACGCCGCGATCGAC
The DNA here is from genome assembly GCA_044369025.1 of Luteolibacter sp. Lineage (GTDB taxonomy): Bacteria > Verrucomicrobiota > Verrucomicrobiia > Verrucomicrobiales > Akkermansiaceae > Luteolibacter. Next base: position 528 of record JBIPMR010000371.1, on the reverse strand, counting down.
GAGTTCGACAAAGTCGTCCGCCTCTGCCAGGCCACCGCCAGCCGCACCGAGGAGGTCAAGTCCGCCACCGAGAAACTCCTCACCGCCATCCGCGGCAGCGCGCCCGACGACATCCGCGGATTCGTCCATCATCTAGCAGAACTGCGCCTGCGCCGCGGCGAGATCATCGGCCTGCGCGAATTGCGCTATGCGGACAACGCGCTCATCGACGATCTCGACAAACGCGCCGCCGATGCCGCTGATGCCGTCTCCCAGCGCACCGTCGAATTCCTGCTGCGTCCCGAAGCGCTTGACCCCTACCGCGCCGCCATCGAAACCCAGCGCGCCTCGCTTTCCGCCATCACCAAGACCACCGAGGCCGACGCCACCGCCAAAGGCCTCGACCAGGCGGGCGGTGAACTCGAACTCCTCATCGACATCGTCGGCAATCTCCGCATTCAGGACGCCACTCAAACCACGGCGATCATTGAAAACATCTCCGCGCTCTACGCCACGCTCAATGGCATCCGCGGCGAGTTGAAATCCAAG
>JBIPMR010000370.1:0-4551 GCA_044369025.1 Luteolibacter sp. | reverse complement strand
GGCCGGTGGAGCCGGCTGCGGGCGCATTTGAAAGCGCAGGCCGTTGCCTTTGAAATCGTTGTCGAGATTGAGACTGGCCACCCGTTTGCGGACATCATCGGGCGCGGCGGCCTTGTCTTGCGCCGTGTCCCACGGTCCGCTCCAGATCACCTTGTCCGCGTTGTCACGGATGGTCACTTCCTTGCCGCCGTCGTTGGATTTGACTTCGATGCTGCCCTCCGGATCCTTCATCCGGAACGTGGCCCCCGTATTCAGTTGGATGCCGCGCTCGACCGGCGCATCCTCGAACATGAAGCCGCCAGCCATGCGCTTTTTGAGCTCACGCATCGCGTTTTCCATCTGCGGCTTCATTTGGCCCGCGTCATCACCGAGCTGGAGATCGAGACCACCGAGATTGCCTTCAATGGCACCGCGGATTCGCTCGGCGAGTTCGTCCGGAAGCTCCTCGAGGTTGAAGGGTTCCAGCGCCTGGGGCGCGACGGCGGCGAGGTCAGGCGGGCGATCGCCCAGGGTGACCTCCAGCTTCGCCGGTTTGCCTTGGTGGATGAGTTCCACCGTGATGGTTTCGCCCGGTTTCTTGCCGGCGATGCACTTCGAGAGCACCGCGGGCGAGGTGATGTTCTGATCCCCCACGCGGGTGATCACATCGTGGATGGCGATCCCGGCTTTGGCCGCGGGGCCGTCGGGCATCAGCGATCTAACGACGATGCATTCATCCGGCTTGAGGCCGAGGTGCTCGGCTAACATCTCAGGGATCTCGGAGGAGACCACGCCGAGAAAGGCGCTCGCCTCAGCGGCCGCGGGGGCCGCCTGGGGTTTTGCCGCGCCGAACCGCAGCGGCCGGAGTGGTGGAACTTCCGCTTCCGGTCCATCCACCGCGGGCGGCGGCGGTGCGTCGTCCGGCGGTGATTCCAACGCGAAGGCCGGGTTGATGCAACCGACGGCCAGGCTGGCAATGATGAGTTTGAATGATGGGTTGTTCATGAGTTTTCTACTGCAAGCGTAGTAGTTCGATTCGGTTGTCTTTAAAATTCTTCAATCCGTTCTGGCGGGCACCAGCATGTATTCCACGCGCGGTTGCTCCACTTCGATCGTCCGCCCGCTGGCATCTCTGAGCGTCATTTGATCGTTATAAACCACGCGCACCACGCGTTGGGGTTCGGTGTTGGACTTCCAGATCACCCCTTCGTCATGCACGGCGCTCAATCCCCGGTTGAAGGTGGCGGGAACAAAGTTCCGGGCCGCGTTGGCGGAAGACGGTGGACGTCCAATGATGCCTCCGCCACCGTTAGTAGCGGTTTTCGCAACCTCCCGGGTGGGCATGAGCAGTGCCGTGGCGGCACCGATGACGGCCACGGCGGCGGCCGTCGCCCACATCGGGCGGTGCGTGCGGGCCTTGGCGGCGGGCGCTCCGTTCGGGAAAAGCAGGATTTTCTCGTCGACCGGGAAGTGGACGCCGCGGGTGATGGATTCCAATTCTGTCAGGAAATCGGGTGACAGCCTTGCGGGCGACGATTGACGCAGCCGTTCCTCAAAACGCAGCTCCTCGCGGGTCAGTTCCGTCCACGTGCCCTCGGCGGAAGCCTCGAGCCGCGCAAGCAACGCCTCATCGAGCGGGGCGGCTTGAAGCTTGCGAAGTTCTTCTTCGAGCGTGGACGGATCGTGATTCATGAGATGGATGTTAGATCGACAGGTCGCCGCGGCGGCGGGCATTGCCCAGGCTCTTCTTGAGGGCTTCGAGACCATAGCGATACCGCGAGGCCGCTGTGTTTTGGGAAATTCCAAGAACTTCACCAATCTCCGCAAAGGTCTTTTCCCCCCAGATTTTCATGATGATGACTTCGGCGAATTTGGGAGAAAGTTCCTTGAGCCGGTCTTCGAGTTGGGCGCGGGTCTCTTCGTCGGATGAGTCGCTTTCGAACCACGGGTGAAACGAATCGTATTCCGCATCCGCGGCGTCGGCCACGACGTGGTCCTCGCGGCGCTTGCGGCGGTCCACGCTGCGGCTCATGTCGATGGCGAGGCGGCGGATGGTGGTGTATAAATACGGTTGCCACGCCTCTTGCCCGCCGATGAATTCACCGTTGCGGACTTTTTCCACCAGCTTCACCAGCGCGTCCTGGAACAGATCCTTGGCATCCTCGTGGGAGCGCGCCTGCTGACGGGCGAAGAGCAACAACTTCGGACCATGCGCTTCGAGCCACTCACGCCAAGCGGAAGCGGCCGGTGGGGCATCGGGAACTGCGGTCAGGGAGGGCATGGGTTCAACTTCATCCATGGAGCGCCGCAAGCTTGGGGGTTTGTTTAACTTTTCCAGCCGGCGAGTTTGCAGACCCGCTTGAAATGGAGGGGATCGACCGGGTTGATCGACAGCCGCGAGCCGCGCTGGCAGACGACCATCTCGCACAGCACGGAATCCGCCTTGATGGCCTCAAGCGTGAGCATCTCCTTCAATTTGCCGACAAATTCGAAATCCACAAGCCACCAGCGCGGATTTTCCGGCTTGGACTTGGGATCGTAATACTCGCTCTCCGCCTCGAACTGGGTGGGATCCGGATAGGGCGCGCCGACGACACGGGCGATCCCGGTGACGCCCGGCGGCTTGGCGTTGGAGTGGTAGAACAAGGCGAGATCGCCCGGTTTCATCTCCTTCCACATGAAGTTGCGCGCCTGATAGTTTCTAACGCCGCTCCAGGGTTCCTGTTTGACCTTGGAGAGTTCGTCGATGCCGAAGACATCGGGCTCGGATTTGATCAGCCAGTGGCGCATCGGATTCAGGCGATCGCACGGATGAGGCCCGCACCGGGGGCGGGCAGGGAAAGATGCTCGGGGCCGAGTTCGAGGCCCCTGGCCGCGCGGACATCAGCTTCGATGGCTTCCAGCACGTCGAGTTCGGGGCGGAAATCCGCGGCATGATAGGAACTCCTGACCAGCGGCCCACTGGCGACATGGCGGAAGCCTTTGGCGAGGGCGATTTCCTTCAACTCGTCGAAACTCTCCGGCGTGATGTATTCCACGACGGGCAGATGCTTCTGGGTCGGCCGCAGGTATTGACCGAGGGTGAGCACGGTGACCTCGTGCTCTAACAAATCATCGAAGGCGCGCAGCACTTCCTCGCGGCGCTCGCCGAGACCGAGCATGATGCCGCTCTTGGTGGCGATCTTGCCGTTCACCATCGCTTTGGCTTTTTTCAACACCGTCAGGCTGCGCTGGTATTGGGCGCGGGAGCGGACGAGGGGCGTCAGGCGTTCCACGGTTTCGAGGTTGTGGTTGAAAATGTGCGGGCGTGCTTCCATCACCATCGCCAGCGCCCAGTCGCGGTCGTTGAAATCAGGCACGAGGACCTCGATGATGATTTCAGGGTTCGCCTGGCGCACGGCTTCGATGGTCAGTTTGAAATGTTCGGCCCCGCCATCGCGCAGATCGTCGCGGGCGACGGCGGTGATGACCACGTGGCGGAGATTCATGCGGCGGGTGGCCTCGGCGACGCGCGCCGGCTCGTCGGCTTCGAGGGCATCCGGCTTGGCGGTCTTCACCGCGCAGAAGCCGCAGGCGCGGGTGCATTTGTCACCGGCAATCATGAAAGTGGCGGTGCCTTGGCCCCAGCATTCCCAGCGGTTCGGGCACTGGGCTTCCTCGCAAACGGTGACCAGTTTCAGGTCGGTGATGAGCGATTTGGTGGACCAAAACGCAGGGTTGTTCGGCAACCGGACCTTGATCCAGGAGGGCTTCTTGTCCCGGTGCAACGCCGGATCCATCTTCATTTTCGGGCCGCAACTACTCATAACGGCGGAAAGCTAGTCCCGCAGCCGACACCGGGGAAGCGGAAAGTGGCTCTTTCTCACCACCACGATTCCATCTGCATGCCCCAGGTGAATCCGGAGTTTTCGTTGGCATAATCGAGCCCGCCGACGCGGCCTTGCAGGCTGTCGCTCCATTGGGCGTAGGTCACGAAGGCGCGGATGACCGGGCGGGTCAGAAATTGGTCTCCGAGGGAAAGTTGGGGCGCGAGGGTGATTTTCCCGAGGGTTCCGCTCTCGCCGGTGAGCGAATCGGAAATCCAGTCGGCACCGGTTTCCAGGGCAATGCTGAAGGTGTCGGAAAAATGCCAGATCGGTCGCACACCGCCGGAAATCCAGTGCTGCTCGGGAGTGTCGTCGCCGAAATCCGTGAACTGATAGACCAGCGCGGTGCCGAGGGACATTTGATCGATCGGTTTGACCACCCACTGGTCGGTGGCGCGGAACCGCCAGGAATCTTCGGGATCTTCGCGGATGAAGGTCCCGGTGCCGGTGCTGAAGGTGTCGAAGCCGGAGTTGAAGGTTTTGGCAGGGCCGCTGCCGATTTGCAGCGAGGTTTTGTGCAGGCTTTCCGGATCGAGCGTAGCCTTGCGGGTGCGGGCGAGGCTGAAGGCGACGCCGTGCGCGTCTTCTGCGGTGACACCGGTCGAGGTCAATCCGGAAGCCGAGTAGGCATAGACCAGACCAAGCTCGCCGGTGCCGGCGAAGAGAGGCCAGTCATACCAGCGGAAGTCAAAATTACTTTTGCTGA
>JBIPMR010000369.1:0-4553 GCA_044369025.1 Luteolibacter sp. | reverse complement strand
TCGGCCCCCTTCACCCCTACCCGCAGCTCCCCTCATGCTCCATAGCTGAACCCTCGCGCCACTGCCGCAGCCTCGCAAGGATCTCACACGCTCTCCTTGCGCTGCGACCCGCATCGCTCCCGCGCACTCACAAACGCCTCGTTCGGATTCCTTGCTGCCGATCACTGCGCCATCCGTGAAATACCTCACCCGGCATCCCAGCGTCTGCGCCAGTCCCATTCGCCGGAGGATGCGGGTGACAACGGAGCCTGGCTGGCGGGCTGGCGCGGGAGCCGCATGCCGGAGGGGACCTGAATGAAGTCTGTCAAGATTTGCACTGGATCCCATTCCCCACTGCCCCTGTTTCCATCCTTCTAGCAGGGCGGAGTTTTTGGCGGTGGAACACGGGGAGCAAGTCGATCATGTGAATCCGGTCTGAAGTTTTGGCGCGGCACCGGCGGCGAAAGTGCGCCGGTGCTCAATGCATGCGGAGCCGGAAAAAGTCGGTAGGCGCGGGTAGATTGCCGGCAGTGCCCGGATCTGGCAGCGCATTGAAGGTTCCGTTGCCACTGCCATCCAGCACGGTTTGGCCGATGCCTTGCCAAGCATCGGATTTCCCAAGGTCGGTGGAGGCTTCCAGGAACACGGTGCGACCGGCCGGGCCACTCAGATTTGCCGAGAAGACCGCGCCGGTGGCGAGGGTGGCGAGGGTGGCGAGGGTGGCGAGGGTGGCGAGGGTGGCGAGGGTGGCGAGGGTGGCGAGTCCGGTGGCGGTGTTGACCACGCACAGGCTTGCCTTAGGTGATTGGCCCCAAGTGCTCCCCAGCAGCAGGTAGCCGGGGACGGCGTGGAGCGGGCTGGCCAGCACCCCGAGCAGGGTGGCGGCGGCGAGCCACGCGCTTGAAAACCTGCGGTGGGGAATGGAAAGAGGGGAATGGATCATCGGATGGGGGTGGTTTGTCAGGCTCCAAGTTGCAGGTTGCCGGGGGGGAATAGGGATTTTCGGAGCTTTTTTTCGAAAGCGTGTACGGTATATGCCTTGCGAGACCACACAACGGGTTTTCTGAAGTTGCTAGGAATTTGTCGCCTTTCCGCAGTTTCGCCAGTTCCCGTGGATCCGCAGCAAGCCCCAATCCTGCCGGGGCCTCGCCTCGCCATGAGCCTCGGGTGCCGAGCCGGAGCGCCTTCGTCACCTTTTCTTCGATCTTTACTCCGCATGCCGCACGCGCTTTAAGCCACGCGACATACGCCCGCCTTCCACGGCGATCTCCCGCAAGCCTGAACACTGCAAACTGCAAACCAGCAAACTTCTTCCCGCTCAACCCCATATTCATCGATGACATCCACGCGTTTTCCGGCCTTACTCCTTGCGGCACTATCCGCCGTGTCTCCCTTGAAAGCCATGGAAGAGGTCAGGCTTTCATCGCTCGACCTGAACCGCATCCAGCAGCGCGATGGCAGACCCGGAGTCGATCAGGCGGCGTATGGCAAAAAGGAGGTCGCAAAGCCCCTCAGCATCGCGGGCAAGACCTATGAGCACGGCTGCGGCACCCAGGCACCGAGCGTGTTGCACCTTGAGCTCCAGGGAGGCACCCGCCGTTTCACCGCACAAGTGGGCGTTCAGGATGAAGGAAACGCGAAAAACAATGGCGGTGCGGAGTTCGTCATCGAAGGGGATGACAAGGTGCTGTGGACCAGTCCACTGATGCGCGAGGGCAAGGCCGCACAGGCTGTGGATCTCGGGCTAAGCGGCGTGAGGAAACTCGCACTCAAGGTGAATGGCGGCTTTGACAGCGCCCTCGACGGCAAGCCCAGGTATGCCTACGGCTGTTCGCGTTTCTGCCTCGCGCGCGGCGACAAAGACATCGCCAAAGAACTCTGGCCCGCGATCCAATGGTGTTTGGAATATTCCAAACGCAAGACCAACGCCGACGGCGTGGTCGCGTCCGACAGCGATGAACTCGAAGGCCGCCTGCCCACCGGCAAGGCCAACCTGTCCACTTCATCATTACACTACGGCGGCCTCCGCGCCGCCGCCGATCTGGGCCGCGCGCTCGGCTACGCCAAGGAGGCCAAAGACTACGACCAACAGGCGGACGCGATGGCAAAAGCGATCAAGAAATATTTCGGCGCGAAGGTCGAAGGTTTCGACACCTACCGCTACTACGCGGGCAACGATGTGCTGCGCTCCTGGATCTGCCTGCCGCTGTGCATGGACATCATGGACCGCCGCGATGGCACCGTCGCCGCCCTGTTTTCCCCGCGGCTCTGGACCGCGGACGGACTCGCCTCACAGGCGGGCGACCTCGCGTTCTGGGACCGTTCCACGCTCTACGGGCTGCGCGGTGTGCTGCAGGCCGGTGAAACCAAGACCGGCATGCGCTACCTCGCGGACTACACCAAGCGACGGTTGTTAGGCGATCACGTCCCTTACCCGGTCGAAGCCTGGCCGGAGGGCGACCAGCGCCACCTCTCCTCCGAAAGCGCGCTCTACTGCCGGATCTACACTGAAGGACTGTTCGGAATGCGTCCAACCGGACTGAACCGCTTCCGCTGCACCCCGCGGCTACCCGATGGCTGGCCGCGCATGGCGCTGCGCTCGGTGCGCGCCTTCAACCGCACCTTCGACGTGGTGGTGGAACGCCACGGGGAAGGCCTGCGCCTAACCGTGAGCAAGGAAGGAAAAACCGTGGCCGAGAAGGAACTGAAAACCGGAGACTCCGCCGAAATCCAGCTTCCCTAGCCGTCGACGATGGCGCTCCCTGCAGACGCCATGAATGGAAGGGGTCGCCCGTGTCACCAACGAACATGGCAGCGGAGTTCCTTGGACAGCAGTTTCACTGGTTGAAACCGTTAGGGTTCATGTGCAGAACACCCCCCCTTTTCCCCGCCCTCCGGTCCGACCCAATGGCTCTTTCAGGGGCCTCCCGCAGAAAGCAAATTCCTGGCAGGAAAGTCCCGTGAGTGTTCGGTCGGGTTGAAAGTTTCGGATGTCGTTGCCGCTTCCCGCTGCCATGCTTCGGGTGTGATGGCGGAGCTTCAAACCGACCCCATGGTTTTTTGCGGCGAGACGCCACAACCACGCCCCAGGCTTCATCCGTCAGAATGAACTCCGCTGACTTATGGCAGGCTTCCTTATGGCGACTTGCGCCTCTGCGGCGGCCCCACCATCCAAACGCAAGATTCAATAACTCAACGCAAAATCAGCTTGCGTCCGACTTGTTTCCCGATAGTTTGCCGCTTGATTTGCCGTGAGAAAACCCAGTCAAGCAGCTCATTGCCAATCCCACTGTAAACCCCGGCCTGAAAAATCGAAATCTCCTCCGGTGTCATCACTTTGAGGGGCCGTCACAGTGACCAAAGTGCTCCAGCCTGGTTCCTGTCCCTTTCCTGTAAAACCCATCAAAGCCATTCTGGAATCTCCAGTTTGACGTCCTCACATTTAAAACCTGCCAAAACCATGAAATCCCGCATTCTATCCGCCACCCGCCTCTCCTTCACCCTCGCCAGCGCCATCGCCGCGCTGCTCGCCACGCAATCCGTCCACGCTGGAATCACTTGGGATGGTGGTGGGGCAGGCACAACCAGTATCAATTTAAACACGAACTGGGACGGCGACGTGGTCAATGCACTCAACGGCACCACAGCGGCCACTTTTGGCACAGCGGGTTCGACGGCCACCATCAATGTGGCCGCAAGTTTCACCGGGATCACCATCAATCGGAATGCCGCCTTTACCATCGCCGACGGCACGGGAGCGCTTACCTTGGGTAGCGGGGGAATCACCGTCACCCTGCCAAATACCACGGCGCGTGCCCATATCATCAGTGAGAGCAGCCTGATCCTGAACGGGAACCAATCCTGGTCAGTAACCAACAACACGGGAGCCGCCTCGTTGAACGTCTCCAGCCTCATCAGCGAAACCGGGGGGGCGCGTAACCTCACCAAAGCCGGGTCAGGCACGCTCATCCTTTCCGGCGCCTCGGGCAATACCTACACCGGTCTAACGACCCTTTCCGGCGGCGTGCTCCGCATCACCAAAAATGCAGCACTCGGCACCGTCGCCGGGGGTGTCGCCCAGTCCGGGAGCAGCGCGCTCGAAATCGACGGCACCAGCGGCGCCGTGACCGTGGGTGCGGAAGCCCTCGGTATCAACGGCGGTGGCATTTCCAATGGCGGAGCGCTGCGCAACATCGCCGGCAACAACACTTACGGTGGCACCGTCACGATGGCCGCCCAGTCGCGGATCAACTCCGACGCCGGCACTCTCACCTTGAACAACGCGACGGCCTCCGTCACCGGGGCCTTTAATCTTGTCGTTGGCGGTGCTGGCAATGTCACCATCTCGACTCCGATGACGAACGGGATCGGAGGAGTCATCAAAGAGGGCGCGGGCACGCTCACCCTCTCCGGCCTCAATACCTACACGGGCGGTGTCACCACCAACGCCGGCACCCTTGCTGTCGGGGTGGCGGGAAATGGCACCAACTCGGCCTTGGGTAGTGTCGTCAGCACCCGGACCATTACCGCCAACACCGGCAGCACGCTGCGCTTCGACGTCGGCAACGTCTTCA
>JBIPMR010000022.1:0-14078 GCA_044369025.1 Luteolibacter sp. | reverse complement strand
CAAGTCATCACCTTGCGTCCCTTTGTGGTCTTTAATCCCTGATACTTGTAATGCAGAATCACCTCGCTCATCAGCGGATAAGCGTCGATCCCGCGATAGGTATTCGGCCCCATGATGTCACCGGAGGTGGTCGCACCGCTGTTTTGATCCGCGTAGTCCAGAGCATTCGCGGCGAGTGTCTTGAGATAGTTGTCGGGAAATCCCCCTTTGCGTTCGACGAAGGTGGGGAGGCCCTTCTGGATCCAGGCGGCCATTTCATCGACTGCGGTTTCAGCCGGCTTTGCCAGCAGGGCGTTGAGGTTGAGTTTCGGTTTGCCGGCGACGCCGGGGTCGATGCCTTTGGCAAACGGGACCAGCGGTTGTTCGTCATACGGCTGGACCGCTGCGGTTAGATTCCGCTCCAGGGCGCGGGCTTTTGCATCAATCAGACTGCCGTCGTCACCGCGTGTGAGAGGAGGGAGGACCCCCGCAACGGCGAGAACGGAGTCAGGGGAGATGAGGGCTTTGCGTCCTTCGATGATGGTCTTGTCGAGGTCCGACTCGTCCTTGGCGCCGGCGGCGGGATCGAGGGCGTAGAGGGCGACCTGATTGAGCGGCGGCTTGGCATCGCGCCCGTCGGTCCCGGGTGCGGATGGCTCGGCGTTGAGTCCGGGGGCGGGAAATTTCGCGAACGCGGAGGTGTCCCCGGCTTTCCAGCCGTAGCGTTTGTGGGCACCGGCCTCCAAGGTGTTGCCGGCGGTGCCGGCATCGACGCGGCCCTGGAGGTCTTCCACCCAGTAGGCGTAACGGGAGACGATTCCGCCTTTTTCGTTAGGCACTTCGATCCATGCAAGCTTGGCGGGATCGAGCCACGGAGCGGTGGCGACCGAAGCGGGGCTGTTGCCGACCAGCGTTTCGCCGGCAGGTGCCTTGAGCGGGGTTCCGGCGGTAGCGGCCGGCGGCAGGGTTTTGGCGCTGAAAAGCGGGACATAGCGGTGGCTGACATTATCGCCGCCGCCGGCGCCACGGGCCAGATAGAGATAGGGCGCGGGCTCCTTGGTGCTGCCGGTGGTGGTTGCGCCAGAGCCCTGGATGATGAGGAACTCGTCGTTGGCCGCCTCTTTGGCAAGGATGCCTTTGACGTCCTCCAACCCGGCGCGGGCGGCGAGGTTGGCGCGTTCCCGATCGGAAAACGCGCGCGAGGTGTTGCGCTCGATGCCGGTGATGAGCAGCACGCCGACCGCGAGGATCAGCAGCGCGCCGACGACCACCAGGATGGCGGGCAAGGTGAAGCCCGCCGCCGCCTTGCGAGGTTGCGTGATGTCAGAGGGATGCATGGTTGCCAAAACGTAGGGTGGTTGCGTAAACTTCGAGGTCTTTGTTGCGGTCGGCTTTCGAGGGATCTCCCAACAGAGTGGCGGCGTTGCCGGCGCCCTGCCAATCGCCGGCCGTTTTGAGTTTTCCGGCGAGGTCGCGGCGGGCGATCACAAGCTTGACGTCGATGGCTTCGGGGCCGGTGACGTCGTTTTTCACCCAGTCGATCCATTGGCCGGTGGTATCGCGCGAGCGCGGGCGCGCCTCGAAGGACACGACGCCGAAGGCGATGGGCTCGTCGAGATTCGGTTGCTCTTCGAACAAGGACGCTAACAAATCGGTCTTCACGGCCTTGAAAGTATCATTGCTCTCGCGGAATCCGCGCATCAGGCAGCGCACGGTTCTGCCACCGATGACGAGATCCTTGATGTAGTAGTTCACCGCGCAGAGGTCGCCGATGCGACCGGCCTCGGTCTGGGCGGCGGCGGGCTGGAGACTGAGAAATCCGAGGCGGTCGGCGGGCCAGGAATCGGAGGACTTTTCGATGATGCTGTCCTTGTGGAACTTGGCGGTGCCCAGATCGGAAGCGAGCTGGGTGATGAGGGCGCGCGCCTCGCGCTCGCTGGCGACGCTGCCGCCGACGCGCTCATAGCCGTCGCCGGAACTGCCGAGCATGGTGGCGGCGAGGATCAGGATGATGGAGCCGATCGCCATCGAGAACATCAGTTCGATGAGCGAGAATCCGCGGTGACGGAGGCGGAGGGAGCTCATGGAATACGGGTGTAAAATTCGAGTTTCTGGCGTTTCGCCACGGGAATGCCGGACGGGTATTCGAGGGAAATCCGCGCGCGCAGCATGGGAGTGGCACCGGAGGGCGCTGCGGCGTCGGCCGAGCTGAGAGAGGCGATGTAGCGGATCGGTTTGCCGCCGAGGTCCTTGGCGCCCTTGTCGTAAACCGCCTTGCTGAGCTTGCCGACCAACTTGCCTTCCGGAGAAAACGCCAGCGCCCAGACATCACCGGACGGCGGGAAAACCTCATTGACCGCCGTGGCGGTGAAAAACTGCGGGCGGCCTTCGCGGGAGGCCAGGATTTCCTCCATGCAGTTCGGCACGATCCACGCGCTGCGGGTTTCGGCTTCGGCGGACATGCTGCTTTTCCCGGACTCGGCGAGGGAGGCGAACACGAGCGGGATCGCCACGGCGAGCACCCCCATGGCAATCACGGTTTCAACGAGCGAAGAGCCCCGGTTTTTCGACATTTTCGGCATCACAGGGGTCATCCGTCGAATCGGTAGGGCCGCGCGGTGACGCGTCCGATTTTCAGGCGGTTTTCGGTGATGGTTTTCTGCGCCCCGCGCAGGTTGGCGCTTGCCTTGCCGCCGCGGTAGGCCCCTTCCGCGATGCGGACGGCGATCGGCGTGGAGCCCGGAGGATGATGGAGTCCGCCGCGGGAGTTGAAGGCGATGGCGTGGACTTTCACGCTGAGATTCTTGGAGCCGCCGTAAGCGATGGTGATTTCCGGTTGGTCGAGCGGGTTGGCGATGCCATCGACCTCGCCACCGATCAGCACGATTCCGGTGTTCAACGTCTGCCAACGGTTCAATAGCACGCCTTTGACGGAGGTGGCGGGCGCGGTCGAAAGATCCGGCCACTGGTCCACGGCGACGCTGAAGAGCCCCACCCGGCAGCGCCCGTCGCCGGCGGGAAGGTCGCCCGGTTCGGCGATCGCCAGCACCACGAGCGAGCGGGAGGTGATGGCCTTGGTGCGCGCTTGCTCGATGAGACCGGTAAGCATGTCGGTTCCGGCCTTGCGGGACTGGGATCCGGTGCCGTTGAGCAGGCCGACGCCGGCCGTCATCAGGGTGGCCAAAATCGCGATCACCGTGACCATCTCGACGAGAGTGAAGCCGCTTTTGGCGGGAGAAATTGACCTGTTTGGGAGCTGAATCATCACTGACTTGGAATGTCGAATCCGGGAGTTCGGTTGCACGGTTCGTGCCAAGACGAAGTAAACACAGCCACCTTCGAGCGCAATCTTGATCGCTCAATCCGCGGTTTGTGACGAAAACGGCACCGCCGCATCATTTCGGAAATCTTTAGCATGTCGGCAAACGCCTCAATCCGAGCGCACGTCATACCAGAAATGATCCGCCGCTTTCTGGTCGTCACCGCGGAAAACCCGCCGGACGATGGCCGGGTTTTTGAACAAATACCAATCGCCGAACTGGTCGAACTTGCGGCAGGACGTGACCAAGGCCGCGCGAACAAGCGTGCCCCAGCCGCGGCCGCTCGCGCGCCCGTGTCGTTTCAATCGCCGTGCGAAATCGACGTCCTCCACCGAGACGAAGCGGTCGTCAAACCCACCGATCGCATCAAAGTCCCGTTTCAGGCACCAAAACAACCCGAAGCTCACCCCGGTGAAGGCGAGGTAGGGCAAAATCGCCAGCGCGCTCGCCACGATCTCGGGCGACCAGCGCTCCGGATAGACCATCGCCCCGCCGCCGACGATTTTGCCGGAATCCAAGCGCCGCAGGATTTCGCGGAAACTGTCGGGATGCATCCGGCTGTCGGCGTCGCAGGTCACGATCACGTCGCCGCTGGCGGCGGCGGCTCCGGCGTTGCGGATCTTGGAGAGATTCCGCGCGTCCTCGCGCACGATCACGCAGCCCTGCCTGCGGGCGATGGTTTCCGTTTCATCGGTGCAGCGGTTTAAAACCACGATGATTTCCACTCGCGCATCGATGCGTTCCGCCGCCTTCCGCGCGGCCTCCAGACAGCCGGTGAGAAAGGCCGCTTCGTTGTGCGCGGGGACGATCAGCGAGATTCGCGGCTTCATGGTTTTTCGCCTTCGGTTTTTTCCTCCTTGCGCGAACGACCGCCGAGGATCCCGTCCAAAACGCCACCGACGTCACGGATCAGATCGCTGTTTTCCTCGATGATCTCCACGCCCTTGTCGATAATCTTGTTAGAATCCCCGCCGATGACCGAGCGGGTGAACTTGATCACCTGCTCGCCGGTTTCCGGGATTCGATCGAACATCCGCAGGCCCGCGGCGGCGACCAGCCTTTCGGTTAGATCCTCCTTCGGATCGTCCAAAGTGCCGGTGATGCGGACGGGTGCCCACAGCAGTCCGCGCTCGCCGGCGATGAACACGTCGGTTTCCGCACCCGGAATGCTGGCCAGGGTTCCCGGTGCGAGGCCGAGCCGGAAAAGCCCGTCGAGCGCGCGCCCGCGGATGGTGATGCCACCCTCCAACCGGACCAGACCCTCGCTGGCCAAAACCAGGTTGGTGAGCGCCAGTTCGCCCGCCTGCCAGCGCCAGTCGGAATGGGCGTCGTTGAGATTGAGCACCCGGAACCGGCGGGTGTCGGCATAGGCGGCGAGCGCGTCGAGCATCGGCAGCGCGGTGAGCACGCCGCCCTCGATCTTGAGGCTTCCACGCGCTTTCGGAAAACCGGGAGCGTTGTCCAGAACGAAGGATGACGACACATCACCGGTGAGCCGCTTCGCCCAGTCCTCGCTGAAAATATCATTGCAAGCGAGGCCGGACGCGCCGCCTTCGAGGGTGTATTGCCGCGATTTCATGTCCCACTCGCCGCTGGCCTCGATGCGGCCGTTGTCCCAGGCGAGGATGGTCGAGTCGGTTAGGAAAACCTGTCCGTCCTGATAGCGCAGCCGCAGCCGGTCGAGGCGGATTTCCGGCACGATCTTGAATGGCAGGCGGATTCTCCCGCCCTCGACCGTGCCGCGATAGGCGTCCTTCGCGCCGGCGGGCTCCACCCGCACCTTCATGCCGCTGGCCACCGCGAGGCCCTGTTCGAGGATCGCCTTGACCACCACTTCGCGCACTTCGAGGCCCTGCATCTCGGCCTCGCTGGGCAGCCAGCGCGACTTGACCGGTTTGGGCGCGCTGCTTTTTTTCGAAACCAGCGCTTTTTCCGCCTCCGCCTTTTTCGTGGCGTCCACGGAAACTTCCAGGCGGCTCAAATTCGACCGGCGGATTTCCCACACCCCACGGGTGACGCCGCCGAAGCCGATCTCGGTGTGCAGCCCATCCGCCCGCAGGTGAGTGATAGGTCCGCCGCCTTGCGCTTCGAACGAATCGGTGTCCACCGCCAGGCCCTGCCAGCGAAAGGGAGCGAATTCACCCGTCACTCCCGCCGCGGAGCTGACTTCGGCGGAGAGAAATTTGCGGAACGAATCGCTGTGCAGATAGTGCCGCAAAACCGCGTAGCCGATCCCCAGCCCCAGAATGCCCAGCACCAGCAACCCCACGGTCGCCCGGCCTAACCACCCACCGCCGCCGGTGGCGTTTTTTCGTCTCGATCTGCGACTCATCCCCATCACTTTAGGGAGACTGGCTATTACCGCAAGCCCGCGAAATTTCATGGGCAACGGAGGAATTTCCTGCTTTTTCCATCCTGCACCGCCCATGAAACGCCGCCACTTCCTCGCCACCAGTTCCGCCGCCCTCGCCGCCGCCACCCTCGCCGGCTGCGGCAAAAATTCCGGACCCACCCTGCGCATTTACACCTGGGCGGACTACCTCGACCCGAAACTCGCCGCCGCTTTCGAGCAGAAATTCAACTGTAAACTCGAAATCGACACCTTCGATTCCAACGAGGCGATGTATGCCAAACTCAGCGCCGGTGCCACCGGCTATGACCTGCTCACCCCCTCTTCCTACATGGTCAAGGCCCTCATCCGCGACAAGATGCTGCTGCCGCTCGACCATGCCAAACTGCCGAATTTGAAACACATCGATCCCGCCTACCTCAAGCTCGCGCTCGATCCCGGCATGGCCCACTCCGTCCCTTACATGATGGCCTGCACCTGCATGGCGTGGCTCGGCAGCAAGGTGGCCGAGCCGGTGGCTTCCTACGCCATGTTCGACCGCCCCGCGCTCAAGGGCCGCATCACCTTGTTAGACGACATGCGCGAAGTCCTCGGTGCCGCGCTGCGCTCGCTCGGTTTCCCCCTCAACTCGGTCAATCCCGCCGAACTCGCCCAAGCCCGCGATGTCGCCCGCCGCTGGAAAAGCAACATCGCGAAGTTCGACAGCGAACAATACAAAAGCGGCATCGCATCCGGCGAGTTCCACCTCGTCCAAGGCTATGCCAGCGACCTGCTGCAAGTGGCCGAGGAAAACGAGGACGTCGTCGTGAAAATCCCGCAGGAAGGATCCGCCTTCTCCTGCGATGATCTCTGTATTTCCAAGGATGCGAAAAACATCGAACTCGCCCACCAGTTCATCAACTTCATCACCGAGCCGGCCAACGCCGCCAAAAACATGCAGGAAATCACCTGCCGCGCGCCTAATAGCGGCGCCTACGCCCTTCTCAGCGAGGACTTCCGCGGCAACCCCGCGCTGTTTCCCGACGAGGCCGTGTTCGCCAAATGCGAGGCCATCGACGACCTCGGCGACGCGCTCGCCCTCTGGTCGAAAACCTGGGACGAAGTCAAAGCCTCCTGAAAAGGGGAGCACATGCGCCCTCGCGTGTTGTCATTGGCGCCCCCGCCAATGGCATGCGTTGCACAAATATCGACGCTGTTTCCCGCCAGCGCGCCGAAAACCCCGGTTGCTCCTGAGTTGCCACAAAACTTTCCCCGGAAATTTGTCCGCTCACCCACGGAGCAAGGGCGCACGCCTGGTTCCAAGAACATCTCGATCAGATCCGCCCGCTCCCCGAGATGCGGGGAGCGTCAAAAACACGATTGGAAAACGAAACCCGGATCGCACTTTGCTAAGGCTTGGTTTTTTCCCACCCAGCGGAAGCAGTGAACATTCTCCGGCCGCTACCTTCCCAGAATATCATTCAAGATTTCGATCAACTGGTAAGATCGGTCGTGCCCTCCCTGAGAAAAGCCACGACCGGATTCATCCAAGTGGTCCGCGAGCTCATGCCGGAATCCCCAGGACGGAAACGCTTGGTGTGGAAAGGGTGCAATTACTGGCCCCCGGCGGATGCCTTCTGCACTCTAACCACCCTCAACGCCGTCAACGGGCTCGAAGCGCCGGCGGCCATCTTGTTAGGAATGGACCGCCTGTTGGAAAGCGAACCGGACCTGCGGTTGTCGGCAGGCGACCGCGCCGGGCAGAGGTTGGTGGTGCTGAGAAGCGTGAGGTGACTCCACACCGTCAACATGGATTCCGGGTGTCGACATCCACAACCCGTGATGCCACGGTCCCCGCATGAGCGGCGAAGCCAACAGCCATTTCACGGAGGCCGATCCCATCGGAATCCATGCCCGCAGCACGTCCGCCGGAAAGATCGCGCTTTTCCGCTCGCTCTTCAAAGGCCGCGACGATGTCTATCCGCGCCGCTTCGAAAGCAAAAAAACCGGCCGTGCCGGATACGCCCCGGCCTGCGGCAACGAATGGGTGCGCGGCATCTGTGAAAAACCCCGGATCAAATGCGGCGACTGCCCGCACCGCGCGTTCCTGCCCGTGACCGACGAGGTCATCCGCTGGCATCTTTCCGGCAAGGACAAGAGCGGACAGGACTTCGTCGCCGGCGTCTATCCCATGCTGGCGGACGAGACCTGTTATTTCCTCGCCATGGATTTCGACGGGGAATCATGGCACCAAGATGTTTTCGCGGTGATGAAAACTTGCCGCTCGCTGCAAATTCCCGCCGCACTCGAACGTTCGCGCTCCGGCAATGGCGGGCATGTTTGGCTGTTCTTCACTGAGGCGGTTCCCGCGACGCTGGCGCGCAAGCTCGGCTCGTTCATCCTCACAGAAACCATGGAGCGGCGGCCCGAACTCGGACTCGCATCTTATGACAGGCTGTTTCCCAACCAGGACACCCTGCCCAAAGGCGGCTTCGGCAACCTGATCGCCCTCCCGATGCAGAAAGACCCTCGGAAAAGCGGCAACAGTTTGTTCGTCGATGAGAACTTCACCCCTCATGCGGACCCGTGGGCATTCCTTTCCTCGATCCAGCGTCTGTCCCGGGAATCTATTGAAACCACCGTCCAAAACGCGGAAAGCCGTGGCCGCGTGGTCGGGGTGCGTTTCGCTCTCTCCACCGATGACGAGCCGGAGCCATGGAATGCCCCTCCGTCACGGCGTCATCGCGATCCGCCCGTCCCGGGTCCATTGCCAAAGGAGATCGAAGTCGTGCTCGGCGATGGGATCTATCTGGCAAAAGATGTTCTCCCGCCTGCACTGCGGAACCGACTGTTGCGCCTCGCCGCGTTTCAGAATCCCGAGTTCTACCGCGCGCAGGCCATGCGGCTGCCGACCTACGAGAAACCCCGTATCATCGCCTGCGGTGAAAATCTCCCCGCACACGTCGGTCTGCCACGTGGCTGCCTGGAGGAGATTCTCACACTCTTCACGGAGTTGAAAATCAACCCCCTGATCCGCGATCAACGCGTGGCGGGAACCCCGCTGGATCTCCAATTCACTGGCACTCTCCGCCCGGAACAGGAAACCGCTGCCGCCGCGATGCTCGCGCATGAAACGGGCGTGCTCTCCGCCACCACCGCCTTCGGCAAGACCGTGCTCGCCGCCCACCTCATCGCCGCCCGCGGAGTGAATACGTTGATTCTGGTCCACCGCCAGCAACTGTTGGAACAATGGATCGAACGTCTCTCATCGTTTCTCGGCCTGCCCGCCAAGTCCTTTGGCCGGCTCGGCGGCGGACACAAAAAGCTCACCGGCGGAATCGATGTCGCCCTGATCCAAAGCCTCGTCCGCAAGGGCGTCGTCGATGACCGGGTGGCGGACTACGGGCACCTGGTCATCGACGAATGCCACCATCTATCCGCCCACAGCTTCGAACTCGTCGCCCGCCGCGCCAAGGCCCGCTTCGTGCTCGGACTATCCGCCACCGTGGCCCGGAAAGATGGCCATCATCCGATCATCTTCATGCAGTGCGGCCCCATCCGCCACCGCGTGGATGCCAAGCAACAGGCGGACGCCCGGCCATTCACCCATCATGTCATGGTCCGCCCGACCGGCCTCCGCTCGATGGCCGACGCAAGTCCGGATCGCCGCGTGGAATACCAAAACCTCTGCGAGGAAATCATCCGCTCGGAGCGACGCAATGCCATGATCCGGGACGATGTGGTCGCCGCCCTGAACGAAGGCCGCTCACCGCTGGTTCTCACCGAGCGCACCGAGCACGTCGCAACCCTGGCAGATCTGATCCGCCCGCACACGCCACACCTGATCACTCTCCAAGGCGGGATGGGGCGGAAATCCTTACGCGAGGCGATCGCCCAACTCGCCGCCGTTCCGGAAAACGAAACACGGGTCGTCATCGCGACCGGCAAGTTCGTTGGCGAGGGCTTCGATGACTCCCGGCTCGACACCCTTTTCCTCACCATGCCCGTCTCCTGGCGCGGCATCATCGCCCAATACGCCGGCCGACTCCATCGCCTCCACGACGGCAAGCGGGAAGTGAGAGTCCACGACTACGCCGATCTCGACATCCCGATGCTCTCCCGGATGTTCGACAAGCGTTGCGCCGGTTACGAAGCCGTCGGCTACACCATTCTGTTACCTGCCAGCGCCCTGCCCGGCTGGCCTACGGAAGTCCCGCTACCCATCGATCCCGCGTGGAAAAAGGACTACGCCGCCAGCGTCCGCCGCCTGATCCGCGACGGCGTCGATGTGCCGCTCGGAAACTTGTTCGTCACCGCCACCCGCGCTGACAACGCCCACGACCGGGCCCGCAGCGCCTCCGAAGCCTTTCTCTATCACCGCCTCGAATCCCTTCCGGAAACCACCGGCCTGTTCCGGCTCAACGCGAAACTCCCGATCCCCTTCGACGGCTGGAGCGAGATGGAGATCGACCTGTTTTGCGCCGGGCTCAAGTTCGCCATCGAAATCGACGGGCCCCAGCACCTAACCGATCCGACCGCTTACCGCAGTGACCGGCGCAAGGATGCGTTGCTCCAGGAGAGCGGCTGCCATGTCCTCCGATTTCTAGCCGAAGACCTCGGAAAACATCTGGACGCCACCCTCGATGCGATTCTGCGCGCCATTACGCATCTGCGCCGGAATCGGCCGCGATGAATGTCAGGAATCAGGGAGCAAGCAGGAGCAAATCGAGCCCCATGGATTCAAAGTTCCGGAAATCCCCGTCCAACGTGACGAGACGCATGCCGCCGGCAATGGCGAAGGCCGCCAGATAGGCGTCCATCCAGACTTTGGGCGATGGCGTTTGGCTACTCGATAGTTGCCGCCAAACATAATCTACTCCTGCAGGTTCGATTTCGAAACCGGTGGCGTCATCCTCCATCAAGCGATCAAGCGCCAACCATGCCTCGTGGTTGCTCAAGGGCAGATAATCGAGGGCGATTTTCTGGGTCAGCAGCCGGAGAAATGAAATCCGGGTGGCCCGGCAGAACAGAGCGACATCCGCTTCAGATAGTTCCCCGAACCATTTCGCCGCAAGTGAATGATGAGCGTGTTGCCCGACCGCAAGAGCTAGGAACACATTGCTGTCACAGAGCAGTTTCATCAGCCCGGGTTGGCTTGTTCTGCTTCCATTTCAAGCTCCAGAAGGCGTTCGCCGCTGAGGTTGAAGGGCTTGGCACCAGGTGGAGTTTGAACAATTGGCAGTTTGACCCGACGGCGGTCGCCCGGTGTTGTCGGAGCCGCCAAGCCGCGTCGAAACACCTCCTCGGCCACCTCGCGGAGTTTTCGCCCCTCGCGCAGGGCCCTGAACTTCATTTCCCGAACCAAATCCTCCGGCAGATCGATGGTGGTTTTCATAATTCCAGCTTTCCAGCTTTCCAGTTTGCTGTCAAGTAGAGGCTTCAGGCAAACGAAGACCGGCGTTCAATTCAGGCTTCAATGCAGGAGAGAATCGCGGAATTCGGCTAAATCCTGAACTCACCGCCGTTGCCGTAGTGCTCGATCATGTAGTCCATGTCGTTGTCGCCGCGGCCGCTGAGGTTGACGAGGATGCTACGGGCCTGGTCCGGGTTTTCGCGGGCGTGGCGCATGGCGTGGGCCACGGCGTGCGCGCTTTCGAGAGCATCTATTTCACCAGCGCCACCACCGGCGGTCCGAAGATGGTGCTGCCCACCCAGGCGAGTTGCGGTCTTGGCCACGAAGTCACCGGCCGCCTGTGGCTCGATCTCCGCCACTGCGTCACCGCCGGCGACCGCTCAACCCGAGCATTTTCCAAACCTGGGAGAAACTCACCGGCCTGCCCATCCACGAAGGCTACGGCCAGACGGAGACCGTCATCCTCATCGGTCATTTCACTCGGTTTCCCGGTCGTGCCCGGCTCCATGGGCCGCGCCACTCCGGGTTATGACGTGCGCCTGTTGGACGAAGACCTGCTAGGATACCTGGCAGGGCGGAGGTCCACGCAAACGGGAAGTATGGCGTCCATGACCGACCACAACAAGGACGCGCTGAAGGCAATCCTGCAACTAATTCTATCCGGGCTTAAGGAGCTCATCTCCATGATTGGCCCAATCGAAGGATCCGGTTCTGAAAATAAACAGCGCCGTCAAATACGAGCAGATCACGCTGTGTATCATCGCATTGGCGGATCAGGATCCCGGGTTGGTTCTGGATACGATTGATCGTCTGCCCGAGGCGAAAAGTCAGAGTTCCCTGAAATCACTCGCTTTCCAGATGGAATCCAACGACGAATTCACCGCACTTTTTCTAGCATTCCGTGACCGGTTTCATTCGCGACCTGAATTGATGAAAGCCGGCTTGGTGTCGCTGTTTCAACGGTTCCAGAATGCGCGGGAAGCGCCAGCCGAGTCACGCCAACGGGCGGACAGCTTGGAGATGACCGATACGGAGAAACTCCTCGTCTTCGAAAGCTTGGCCAGACGGAACTAGATGGCGCTGAGGAGCGGAAGCAATTCACCAGACAATTTCCACCACTCCTGAGTCCGTGATCGCCCGGTCGCGGGTCAGAAGCGGGGCGTCATGCACCTTTGCGGTGGCGACAATGACACGATCAAATGGGTCCCCATGAGGAAGCTCCAGTTCGACTGCGATGCGTGCGATTTCCGGACTAATCGGAATCACTCGGAAATTGTCTTCGATTCTAGCGAGCAGTTCCGCCAACGGGCAGTCCGGCAAGCGACCTTTCGAGTGAAGGATCGCTGTTTCAAGCAAAACGATATCGGAAACAATCAGATGGGTCTTGGGAGACTCGGCAATTCGCTCCCGAGCCCGACGGCCAAGCCTTGGATCATCCAAAAATGCCCAGATGGCGGCATGCGTATCCACACATCCCATCATAGCGAAGGTTTCCAGTCGGCTTCGGAAGTCGTCGGTTGGTCGATATCGTCTGCGGTGGTAAACATACCCTTCATGCACCCAAGAATGGACGCTCCCGTTTTATCCGCCGCAGTCAGCCGCAGGTTGCCCTCGCGGGTGACGATGATCACCTCTTCTCCAGCCATCGCAGCCCTCCGGACTTTGGGGAATTCACGCAACAACGTGCTGACGTTCGTTTTCATGCCTTAACTTGTCAGATAACTTGTCAAATGTCGAGGAGCCAGTTCGGCGTCGGTTGAAAACCATCGGGAAACCTCAATCCTTCCGCTTCAGCAGCGGGAACAACACCACGTCCCGGATGGTCGGCGCGCCGGTGAGCATCATGCACAGCCGGTCGAGGCCGATGCCGATCCCGCCGGCGGGGGGCATGCCGCATTCGAGGGTTTCGATGAAATCGTAGTCCACTTTCTGCGTCTCGTCGCCGGACTGGTGTTCGAGGCGCTCGCGCTGGACGTCGGGGTCGTTGAGCTCGGAGTAGCCGGGGGAGATTTCCTGGCCGTTGATGATGAGTTCGTAAACTTCGACGGTCTGGCCGCCGGGGCTGACTTTGGCGAGCGGGACGAGTTCGCTGGAGACGCGGGTGACGAAGCAGGGATCGAAGGTTTTCTCTTCGACGAGTTTTTCGAACACCTGCTGGATGACTTCGTGGTCCTCCATGTTTTCGGAAATCTGCACGCCGAGTTTCTCACAGCGTTCGCGGCGTCCCGCGGCATCGAGGGTGAAGAAATCCTCTCCGGCCGCTCCGGCGATGAGCGTGTGGTAGCTCTCGCGCTTCCACGGCCGGGCGAGATTGATGGTGCGGCTGATGTTGCCGTCCTCGTCCTTGTGCTCGATTTGCAGGCCACCGCAGAATTTTTCCGCGAGGTGACAGGTGAGTTCTTCGACGAGGTCGGCCATTTCCTCGAAATCCGAGAACGCCCAATAAGCCTCTAGCATCGTGAATTCCGGGTTGTGGCGGCGCGAGATGCCTTCGTTGCGGAAACTGCGGTTGAGTTCGAAAATCTTGGTGAAGCCACCGACCAACAAACGCTTGAGAAACAGCTCCGGCGCGATGCGCAGCGTGAGCGGCATGCCCAGCGCATTGTGATGGGTCTCGAACGGCCGCGCGGCGGCGCCACCCGCGATGTCGTGCAACATCGGAGTTTCCACTTCGAGGAAACCGCGGTCCTGGAGGAAGCGGCGGATCTCGGCGATCATCAGCGAGCGCTTCACGAAGATCGCGGCGCTGTCAGGATTGCCCATCAGATCGAGGTGGCGCTTGCGGTATTTGATCTCACGGTCGGCGACGCCGTGCCACTTGTCGGGCATCGGGCGCAGCGACTTGGAGAGCACGGTGAATTTCTCCATCTTGATGGTCGGCTCGCCGGTCTTGGTGAGGAAGGTTTCGCCTTCGATGCCGATCCAGTCGCCGCGGTCGAGGCACTTCCAAGCGGCGACGCCGGTTTCGTCGAGCGCTTTCACATTCATGTAGCCCTGGATGTTTCCGAGCACGTCGGCGAGTTGGAAAAAGCAGGAC
>JBIPMR010000368.1:0-4595 GCA_044369025.1 Luteolibacter sp. | reverse complement strand
AATCCAGGAACCACGATTCCAGCGCCGTTTGCCAGGAAGGGCTGTGGTATTATTCGAGGCATCCCAACTATTTTTTCGAGGGAGTCATCTGGATCGGTTTCCATGTCTTCGCCTGCGGCTCGGATTGGGGGTGGGCGACGGTCCACGCGCCAGTAATGATCATCTATCTCCTTTTGCGCGTCACCGGGATTCCTCCGACGGAAGCCGCCGCGGTGCTGCGCAAGGGCGACGCCTACCGCCGCTATCAGAAGACCACGAGTCCCTTCATCCCGTGGCCGCCGCGCCGCGAATCCTGAATTTTATGATAAACACCGACCAACTTCTCGCCAAGGGAATGCTCCCCGACAAATTGATCCGCCTCGGAATCCGCAGCCGCCTGGCGGGCACGCTCGCGCCCTTTGAAAAGCTCGATTGCGAGCAGCGGCAGGCCCGGCTGATGCAGCACGTGGCGGAGCTTCGCGCCAGCCCGGTGGCGATCGCCACCGACGAGGCGAACGAGCAGCACTACGAACTCCCGACCCGTTTCTTCGAGCGGGTCTTGGGGAAAAACATGAAGTATAGCTCCGGCTATTGGGACCCGGGCGTCACCAGCATCGATGAGTCGGAGGCCCGGATGCTGGCCCTGACCTGCGAACGCGCGGGCTTGGTGGATGGCCAGCGCATTCTCGAGCTCGGCTGCGGCTGGGGCTCGCTCACGTTGTGGATGGCCGCGCACTATCCGAATTCCAAGATCACGGCGGTTTCGAATTCCCGGACCCAGAAGCTGCACATCGATGCACAGCTCGCCGCGCGCGGGCTCGGCAATGTCGAGGTGAGGACCGCCAACATGATCCACTACGAAGGCGAGGGCCGCGCCGTTTTCGACCGGGTGGTGTCGGTGGAGATGTTCGAGCACATGAAGAACTATCAGATCCTGATGGGTCGTGTCGCGTCCTGGTTGAAGCCCGGCGGAGCCTTGTTTGTCCATATCTTCACCCATCGCGAGTATGCCTATCATTACGAGGCGGAGGGCGAGGACGACTGGATGGCCCGCTACTTTTTCACCGGTGGCCAGATGCCTTCCGACGATTTGCTGCTTTATTTTCAGGACGATCTGCGAATCGAATGCCACTGGCAGGTGAACGGCAGCCACTATCAGAAAACTTCGGAGGCCTGGCTCGCCCGGATGGACGCGGCCCGCGACGAGCTGATGCCGTTGATCCGCGAAACCTACGGTGCCGACCAGCAGACCCGCTGGTGGGTTTATTGGCGGGTCTTCTTCATGGCCTGCGCGGAATTGTGGGGCTACCGGCATGGTGAGGAGTGGATCGTCTCCCATTACCGCTTCCGCAAGCCGGAGTGAGCGGTTAGAAGGTTTTCCTGAGGTGGGAAGGCAGGATGTTGAGCTGTTCGCGGTATTTGGCGACGGTGCGCCTGGCCACCTTGATGCCTTGTTTGTCGAGCGCCTTCATCAGCACTTCGTCGGAGAGCGGCTTGGCCGGATTTTCCGCCGCGACGAGCTGTTGGATGGCCTCGCGCACCCCGGCGTTGGACACTTCGGCGCCATCGCTGGTCTGATAGCCGGTGGCGAAGAAGGCCCGCATTTCCATCAGCCCGTGGGGGGTCAGGACATACTTGCCGGCGACGGCGCGCGAAATCGTGGTGGCGTGCAGGCTGAGTTCGTCGGCGATGTCATTCATCGTCAGCGGGCGCAGGTGGCGGTGGCCCTTGTTGAGGAACAGCGGCTGGTGCTCGATGAGCTTGTGGGCGATCGCGAGGATGGTTTCCTGGCGCAGTGAGATCGCGTGGATCAGGCTGCGGCCATCGCGGATCTGATCGCGGAGAAACTGGCGGGCTTTGGCATCGGTGCCGTTTTTGCCGATCATGTCTTTGTAGAAATCGTTGATCCGCAGGTTGGGCAAATGCTCGCCGGTGAGTCTGGCATACCAGAAGCCATCGTCGTTTTTCTCAATCACCGCGTCTGGCAGGATGTAGGGGTTTCCGGTGGGATCGAATTCGCCACCGGGGTTCGGAGTGAGCCGGCCGATCCGCGAGGCGGCCTCGGCGATGCGCTCGACGGTGGTGCCCAGCGCGCGCGCGATCTGCGGGTGGCGCTTGCGGGCGAGGTCTTCGAGGTGGTCGCGGACGATCTTGTATTCGATGGTGTCGCGGCCGGTGTTGCGTTCCAGTTGCAGCAGCAGCGACTCGGGAATTCCCGAAGCCCCGATGCCGGCGGGATCGAACGACTGCACCAGCCTGAGCGCCTTGTCCACGTCCCGCGGTTTGAGTCCGAGACGGACGCCGAGCGTTTTGGCGGGAAGATCGAGGAAACCGCGCTCGTCGAGATTTCCGAGAAGCGCCTGCGCGGCGTCGCGGATTTCGGGATCGACCATGGAGAGGTCGAGTTGGTTTTGCAGGTGCTGCTGGAGAGTCACCGGGGCGACGATCGAGTCATAGATCCGCTGCCGCCTTTCCTCATCCTCGCTGGTCCAAGGCGAGCTTTTGCCTTCGAGGATGGTGCGGTCGCGCCAGTCGTCGTCGGTTTCGTTCATGTATTCGAGGGAATCCGCCTCCTCGGGATCCGGCCCTTCTTCGTCGAGTGAAATGGTCTCGGTGATGTCTTCCAGCACCGGGTTGGTCTCCAGCGCCTGTTGTACGAGCTGTGAGAGCTCAAGCGTTCCGGCTTGCAGGATCTCCAGACTTTTGCGCATCTGTGGCGCAAGGGTCTGGGTCTGTGAGAGAGATTGATGGAGGAACGCTTCTGACATTGCTTGCGGCACACTGGTTGCCACCGCCAGAGTAGTTTGAAGTTCCCCAAAAAGCAGCAAATTATGTGCCAGTAGGGAAATCTTTATGATTTGGCTTGATTTCCAGCGGGTAACAAACCCCGCCCCCTGCCCAAGGCCCTTCGTTTCCGTTGAGGCAGATGAGCGGGATCGAGCTTTGGCCTTGCATGACCGGGGCGATCCTCATACTCGGCGTCATGCCATTTTTTCCGAGCATCCCGAAAATCCGTTACGAAGGCCCGACTTCCAAGAACCCGTTCGCCTTCAAACATTACAATCCCGACGAGCTGATCGAAGGCAAGCCGATGCGCGACCACATGCGCTTCGGCGCGGCCTACTGGCACGTCATGCGCAATGGTTTGTCAGATCCCTTCGGCGGCCCGACCGCGGTCATGCCATGGGACGATCAGTCCGATTCGGTGGACAACGCCCTGAAGCGGGCGGATGTGTTTTTCGAATTCCTCGATAAGATCGACATCGACTTCTATTGCTTCCACGACCGCGACATCGCGCCCGAGCTCAATGATTTCGCGAAATCCGCCGCCGCGCTCGAAAAGGTCACCGACCACCTGCTAGGCCTGCAGAAAGTCCATCAGAAAAAGCTGCTCTGGGGCACGGCCTGCCTGTTTTCGCATCCGCGTTACTCGCAGGGTGCCGGCACCTCGCCCAATGCCGAAGTCTTCGCCTACGGCGCCGCCCAGGTGAAGGCCGCCATGGATGCCACTCACAAACTCGGCGGTGAAGGCTACACCTTCTGGGGCGGGCGCGAGGGATACTCGACGCTTCTCAACACCGACATGAAGCGCGAGCTCGATCACCTCGCCGCCTTGCTCCACCTCGCCGTGGATTATGCCGCGAAAATCGGCTTCACCGGGCAGTTTTACATCGAGCCGAAACCGCGCGAACCCTCGACCCATCAATACGATTCGGATGCCGCGGCGTGTTTGAATTTCCTCCGCCAATACGGCCTGATGGATTCTTTCAAGCTCAACCTGGAGACCAACCACGCCACTCTGGCCGGTCACACCATGTTGCATGAAATGACCGTCGCCATCGACGCCGGCGCGCTCGGTTCCATCGATGCCAACCAGGGCGACGAGCTCATCGGCTGGGACACCGACCAGTTTCCAACGGATCTCTATCTGACTTCGTCGATCATGCTCAAGGTCCTCGAAATGGGCGGGCTCACCACCGGCGGCCTCAACTTCGATGCCAAGCGCCGCCGCGAATCCCACGAGCCGGAAGACCTTTTCCACGCCCACATCGGCGGCATGGACGCTTTCGCCCGTGGTCTCAAATCCGCCGCCGCCATCCGCGCCGACGGCCGCCTCGCGGATTTCGTCAGCACGCGCTACGCCTCGTGGAACGCCGGCATCGGCGCGAAGATCGAGAACAAGGAAGTCTCGCTGGATGAAATCACCAAGCACGTGCTCAGCTCGCCCGAGCCGGTCCTGGCGTCCGGCCGTCAGGAGATGTTGGAAAACCTGATCAACGAGTTCATCTAAAACCCGCCGATTCGTTAAAAGGCCGATCCAGCAATGGGTCGGCCTTTTTTATTCCACGGGCAGGCCGGCCTCGCGCCAGCCGTCGATGCCGGTTCCTAACACCGCGACGTTGTGGTCACGTCTCGCCACCTTGCGGGCGACTCCGCGCGCCTCGGCGCAGCCAAGGTTGAAGCAGTAAAACACCACCCGTTTGCCGGACTTCAGCGCTTGGGTGATTTCCTCGTTCCTTGCTTCGATCTGCGCGTCGAATTGGGGGTGTGGCCAATTGATCGCCCCGGGAATGTGGTCGATGCCGTAGAAGTAAGGAACCCGGACGTCGTAGATC
>JBIPMR010000367.1:0-4612 GCA_044369025.1 Luteolibacter sp. | reverse complement strand
ACTCCATGGGTAGCCCCAGCCCCTCATTGGTTGAGACTTCCAACACACCAGAATCCTGAAAACCAAATGAAACCAACCCTACTCACTCTCGGCCTGCTCAGCTCCTTCGCCGCCGCCGGCTCCGTCGCGATCGACACCTCCGCGCCGGCCCCGACCGCCAGTGGCGACGCCTTCGCCCATGCCCGCCGCCCGATCACCAACCCGACTTTGTTCGATCTCGCGCTGCCGACGACCAACCTCCACCCGATTTTCATCTATCACTCGCTGCCGGACAGCGTGAACACGACGGTTGGTCCCGTTCCAGTCGGCGGCGATGTGCAGGTCTATGCGCTGCAACTGGAATTCGCGATCAACGAGCGTCTTTCGATCGTGGCCGGCAAGGATGGTTACGTGGATATCAACCCGGACAGCGGACCACTTTCCAACCAGAGCGGCTTTGCCAACATCGCCGCGGGTCTGAAATACGCCTTCATCCTCGACCCAGTGGCCGGAAATGCCCTCTCCGGCACGGTTTCTTTCGAATTTCCCACCGGCAATCGCGACGTCTTCCAAGGCGAAGGCGACGGCACGCTGAACCTGCTCCTCTCAGGCCTGAAAATGGTGGATGCGTGGCAGTTCGCCGGTGGTGGCGGTTTCGTCATCCCGATCTCGGACCAGCAATCCACCAGCTCGTGGATGAGCGCCCATGCGAGCTATGAAGTCTGCTCGTGGTTCATCCCGTTGGTGGAAATCAATTGGTTCCACGTGCTCGATGCCGGCGACGGCCGCCCTGCTTTCAACGATCAGGCCGGCGGGGTGGTGCCGGTGATCGCTGAATTTGAAGGCGGTGACTTCTTCAATCTGGGTGCCTCGAATGCCACGGAAAACCGCGATTTCGTCACGGCTGCGATTGGTTTCCGCTCGCGTTTGACCGAGTCTGTCGATCTCGGCCTCGCCTACGAACTGCCGCTGACCAACGATGAAGACAGCTTGATGAAAGAGCGCGTCACCTTGGATCTGGTCTGGAAATTCTAAGAATTGCGGAAAATCCCGGAGATTTTGGGGCCCGGAGCAGCTTGCTGTTCCGGGCCTTTTTGCGTCCGCGGCTTTGCGGTTGGCATTTCCGATTTCCGAAGCCAACCTGCGCGCGGCCCCACGAACTTTTTCCAGAACGCCCATGCTCCGCAGCTCCCTGATTTCACTCGCGCTCACGGCCGCCCTTCCCGCTGGCACCCGCCTGTTCCAAGCGTTCGAAGGCGACGGATTCGATGATTGGATCGTCGAGGGTGAGGCCTTCGGGCTGGCCCCGGTCGCCGAGAAAACCGAAGAAACGAAGGCCCCGTTCACCGCCTATTCCAACGATCGGCTCGCCGCCTCGACCCACGGCGGCGAGAGCGCCACCGGCAGTCTCACGTCCCCCGAATTCACCCTCAGCGAGCCTTACATCACCTTCCTGATCAGCGGCGGAGATGAAGCCGGAAAAACCGCCGCCCAATTGATCATCGATGGCAAAGTCGTCCGCGAAACCAGCGGCAAACGCAGCCTGCGTTGCCAGACCGCGCTTTGGGATGTCGCCGAATTCAAGGGCCTGAAGGCGGAGATCAAACTCATCGACGAAGCAACCGGCGAATGGGGTTTTGTCGCCGTGGATCACCTCATTTTCACCGATTATCCCAACCAGAAATTCCCCGCCACCACCCGCGCCGGCAAGGCATTCGTGCAAGGCCTCAATCCCACCCCCGCCATCGCCGGAGCGAGCATCCCCGTCGACAGCACGCTCGTCATCGAAGCCACCCACGAGGACCAGCAAGTCACCTCGCCCACCGCCCTCACCTTTGATGACCAAGGCCGCATTTTCCTCGCGGAAACCCACCGCTTCCGCACCGGCGGCATCGAGGACGCCAGGTCGCACCTCTACTGGTATCTCGACGATCTCGCATCGATGAAAGTCAGCGATCGCCGCGCCCTCCATGAGAAGTGGCAGAAAAAACTCCCGCTCGAAAAAATGACCTCCACCTCGGAAATCATCCGCCGTCTGGCCGACACCGATGGCGACGGCACGCTCGATGAATCGAAGGTGTTTGCCGAGGATTTCAAGGATCTGCTGGATGGCACCGCCGCCGGGGTTCTCGCCTACGAGGGCAGTTTGTATTTCGCCTGCATTCCGAAAATCTGGACGCTGCGCGACACGGATGGCGACGGCAAGGCGGACGATCGCAAAGTGGTCGAAGAAGGATTTGGCGTGCGGATCTCGCTTTCCGGCCACGACTTGAACGGCTTCACGCTCGGACCGGACGGCCGTATTTATGGCAGCGTCGGCGACCGCGGCCTGAGCCTCGTCACCAAGGCGGGCGTCGCTTACGACTACCCGAACGAAGGCGCGGCCTTCCGCTTCGAGCCCGATGGCAGCGGCTTTGAAATTTTCCACACCGGCCTGCGCAATCCCAAGGAAATCGCCTTCGACGCGCTGGGGAATGCCTTTTCCGTGGACAACAACTCCGACCAAGGCGACGAGGCCCGCGTCGTTTACCTCGTCGAGGGCGGCGACTCCGGATGGCAGATGGAACACCAGGCGATGCACTCGTTTCACCGCCAAATCGGCCTCGAACAACGCCCGCCCAGCCGCTGGATGAATGAAAAAATGTGGGAGTTGGAAAACCCGACGCAGCCGGCCTACATCCTGCCGCCGTCCGCCCACCTCACTTCGGGTCCCTCCGGCCTCACCTACCATCCCGGTGCCGGATTCCTCGAAAGCGAGGCCGGGCGCTTCCTGATTTGTGACTACCGCGGCGGCAGTGCGAATTCGGGCATTTGGTCGTTCGAAATGAAGCCCAAGGCCGCGGGCATGGAAATGAGCGACTCCCGCCAGTTCGCCTGGGGCATCGCCGCCACCGACGTCGAATACTCATGGGACGGCCGCTTGTTCATCACCGATTTCATCACCGGCTGGAAAACCCACGCCGCCGGCCGCCTGCTCTCACTCAGCGCGGGGGAAAAAACCTGGCAAGCCGCCGAAACCGCCAGCACCGCGAAAATCATGCGCGAGGGCTTCGAGCAACGCAGCTCCGCCGAGCTTGCCAACCTGCTCAAACACCCGGACGGCCGCATCCGCCTGCGCGCGCAAATCGCCCTCACCCGCAAGCCCGACGCCCTCGACCGCTTTTCCTCCGCCACCGCTTCCTCCAGTTTCATGGTCCGCGTCCACGGCATTTGGGGCCTCGGCATCCTTTCCCGCCGCGGCCCGGTCCCGCTGCCCGACTCCGAATTCGGAAACATCCCCAACCCCCAAGTCCGCACCGACGCGGAAAAAGCACTGGTCGCCCTGCTCAAGGACAAAGACCCGGAAATCCGCAGCCAGGTCCTCCGCGCCCTCTTCGATTCCCCCAACACCAACGTGACCATCCCGCTCGGCCCGCTGCTCACCGATGAGTCGCCGCGCGTCCGGTTTTTCGCCGCCCTCGTCGCCGGCAAACGCAAGCTCATCGGCTACTACGGCCCGATTTGCGACATGCTCCAGGAAAACAACAACCGCGACGTGTATCTCCGCCATGCCGGAATCTACGCTCTGCAGCACTTGTCTCCCGATCCCGCCGCCATCAGCGCCCTCGTTTCCCACGATTCCGCCGCCGTCCGTCTCGCCGCCGCCGTCGCCTTGCGCCGCCTCAAAAGCCCGGACCTCGCACTTTTCATTTCCGACACCGACCCGAAAGTCGCCGACGAGGCCATCCGCGCGATCGTTGACATGGACATGACCGCGCAACGCCCCGCCGTCGCCGCTTTACTCGACGACCTGAGCGTCCGCGCGTGGACGCCCTTCATGCTGCGCCGCCTGTTGCACAATTCCTTCCGCCTCGGCGACGCGGCAAATGCCGCGCGCGTCCTCATGTTCGCCGCCAACCCGAAAAACCCGGAAAAAGAGCGCAAGGAAGGCCTGCGCCTGCTGTCGATCTGGACCGAGCCCCCACCGGCAGACCAGCTCACCGGCCACTTCCGCCCACTCGATAAGCGCGATCCCGAAATCCTCCGCCCCGCCCTCGCAGCCGCCTTACCCGACCTTCTCAAACAAGACGGTTTCGTCCTCACCTCCGCCCTCTCCCTCGTCGCCCAATACCACGTGAACATCGCCGGACTGGATGAAAATGCCCTGCGCAGCCTCGTCCAGAACGCCGAACTGCCCGCCGCCGCCCGCGCCAACGCCACCCGCCTGCTCGTGGAAAACAAACCCAAGGACCTCGTTTCCCTGCTCGATACCCTGGCCGCCGACCCCGCCGAGGAAGTCGCCCTGACAGCGCTGTCCGGCTTGGTCCAGATTTCACCCGATGCCGCCATCACCCCGCTCGAAGCCGCGGTGCGTTCGGACCAAATCCCCCTCATCCAGAAAACCTGGAAAATCCTCGCCACCCTGCCCGGCAGCCGCGTGGACGGAATTTTCATCAAAAACCTCCAAAACCTCCGCGCCAACGACGGCATCTCCGGCCACGCCATCGAACTCATCGACGCCGCCCGGCAACGCAACTCCGCTCCCGTCAACGAGGCGCTCGCCGCCCTTGAAAAATCCCTCGGCGAAAACTCCGACCCACTCGCCAAATGGAACACCGCCCTCGAAGGCGGAGATCCCGAAGCCGGTGCCGCG
>JBIPMR010000365.1:0-4617 GCA_044369025.1 Luteolibacter sp. | reverse complement strand
CAGTGGAGTTTTCCTAATGGAAGACCACCAGCACCCGGATCAATCCTCGATCCGGATCGCCTTCGGGTCCCAATCGATCGCCGGGAAATCCATGTTCAGCTTCTTGAGCGTGTCGAGCATGATGCGGGCGACGCACAGATTCCGATACCATTTGCGATCCGCCGGCACGATGTACCACGGCGCGAATTCGGTGGAGGTTTTGCTGATGACGTCTTCGTAAGCGCCCATGAATTCCTCCCAGCGGGCGCGGTCCGCGAGGTCGTCGGGATTGAATTTCCAATGCTTGCGCGGGTTCTGCAGGCGCGATTCCAAGCGCTTTTTCTGCTCCTCCTTCGAAATGTGCAGGAAAATTTTCACGATCGTCGTGCCCTCTTCGGCCAGCATGCGCTCGAATTCGATCACGTGCCGCTGCCGCCGTTTCCAAACCTCGTCGGGGTAAATTTTCTTCACCCGCACGGCGATGATGTCCTCGTAGTGGCTGCGGTTGAAAATCACCAGTTGCCCGGTGCTCGGGACCTTGGAGTGGATGCGCCACAGGAAATCGTGGTCGAGCTCCTCGGCACTCGGCTTTTTGAACGAGCGGACGTGGATGCCCTGCGGGTCGATTCGTGAGAAAACGTGTTTGATGCAGCCATCCTTGCCGCCGGTATCCATCGCCTGCATCACCACCAACACCCGGTGCCGGTGTTGGGCGTAGAGCATCTTCTGCAGCTCCTGGAGTTGGTCCTGCAATTCATCGAACTGCGCGTCGAACTCGCTTTTCCCGGCACCTTTGAACAGGGCTTTCTCGCCGCTTTCGAAGCGCTCGAATTCCACCTGTGCTCCCGGCTTCACCCAATATCGTTCCAAAGCTCCACTGACTGGCATGGCTGGGTTATCGGCCGGTTCCGAACCCATGACAAGTGCTGTCTCGGATAAGATGCCGCTTCTCACACATTGGAGATTGAAACATCGGCCGTCGCACGCTGTCTTTCCGCGATGCCGAAACTCGGAAAACCTGGAACCAACTCCGTCGCTGGCGAAAATCTTTTCACCGCCCTGCATATCGGTGCCAGCTCGGTTTCCATGATGGTCGCGGAGCGCGCGGACGACGGGTCGCTCACCCCCATCGACTTCCTCGAACAACCGGCCCCCGTCGCCCGCGACATTTTCCGCGGCGGCAGCGTCAGCGCCTCCACCACCGAGCGGGTGGTCTCCATCATCAAGGGCTATCAGAAATCCCTCGCCGAACTCGGCCTCGACCCCCACGGCGTCACCCGCGCGGTGGCCACCAACATCCTCAGCGAGGCGGTCAATCACGAGCAGGTGATGAATCGCATCCGCATCGCCTGCGGATTGAAAATCGGCACCATCGACGACGGCGAAATGACCCGCCTCATCTATCTGAAAACCCGCCGCCGCCTCCAGCATCTGCCGGCGATGCGCAAGGACACCACGCTGGTCCTTCACGTCGGCCCCGGCAATACGCGCGCGCTGCTGTTTCAAAACGGCCGCATCACCCGCTACACCAGTTACCGGATGGGCACCCACCGCACCCGCGAGGCCGTGGAAGGATCGCACGCGGAAGGCTCGGCGCTGCTGCGCGTGATCCGCGAGCAGGCGTTCGGCAATCTCGCCCAGATCCGCTTCGACTTCTCCGACGTCACCATCGACGGCCTCGTCGTCATCGGCTACGAAGTGCAGTCGGTCGCCCCGTCGCTCACCGGCTCCAGCCAGGCGTGCTCGATCAAATCCTTCCGCCAGTTCACCTCGGACGTCGCCAACGTCAGCGATGTCGAATTGGTCAAGCGCTTCCAACTCGACTATCAGACCGCCGAAGCGCTGCTTCCCGCCCTCGAAATCAACCTCGCCATCGCGGAAATCCTCAAGCTCAAGGAAATCCACATTCCTAACAGCGAATACGAACAAGGCCTGCTCCACGACCTGCTCGTCTCCCGCGAGCTCACCGGCGCCTTCGCCGAGGAAGTGCTGCGCTCCGCCCGCATCCTCGCCGAGCGCTATCAGTCGGATCCCGGCCACGGCGAGCACGTCGGCAATCTCTGCGTCCGCTTTTTCGAACATCTCGCGGATCTCCATCAGCTCACGCCGCACGATTTCCTGCTGCTGCAGGTCGCCGCCATCCTGCACGAGGTCGGCACCTACGTCAGCCCGCGCGCCCACCACAAACACTCGGAATACATCATCCTCAACTCCGAGGTGTTCGGGCTCGACCGGCTCGACGTCACCATCGTCGCGCTCGTCGCCCGCTACCACCGCCACTCCGGCCCGCGGCTCGACCACCCGAGTTACGCCGCGCTCACCACCGAGGACCGCATCCGCGTTTCCAAACTCGCCGCCCTGATCCGCGTGGCCGACGCGCTCGAGCGCACCCATGCCCAGCGCGTTTCGCAACTCGAAATCCGCCGCGAGGCCGGCAAGCTCCGCCTGCGCCTTCCCGGCCTCGCCGATGCCGCCGTCGAGCGCCTTGCGATGGCTTCCAAGGGCGACCTGTTCGAACAAGTCTTCGGCCTCGCCGTGGTCATCGACGAAGACAACTGATCTAACATCCCAGATTTCAAATCTCAATGTCCACCCCCTATCTCAACCGCGAGCTTTCCTGGATCGAATTCAACCAGCGCGTGCTCAACGAAGCGCTGCGCGAGGATCTGCCATTGTTGGAGCGGGTGAAGTTCCTCGCCATCACCGCCTCGAACCTCGACGAGTTCTTCCAGGTCCGCATCGGCGGCCTGATGTTGATGCGCCGCAGCGGCTGGAAAACCGCGGACGCTTCCGGCTTCACCCCCGCGCGCAACCTCGCCGCGCTGCGCCAGCGCATCCTCAAGATGAGCGCGGATCAATACGCGCTGATGACCGGCACCCTGGTCCCGGCCCTCGAAAAAGCCGGGATCCGGCCGCTGCTGCCGCAGGATCTAACCGTCGAACAGGCCACCCAGGTCGCGGCCACCTTCGACGACCTCATCTTCCCGCTGCTCACCCCGCTCGCCGTCGATTCCGAGGGCCCGCCGCCGATGGTGCCCGCGCTGCAAATCATCGTCGGCTGCCGCCTGTCGGATCCCGCCACGCAGACCATCCGCCACGCGCTCATCCCGATTCCGGAAACCCTCGGCCGCCGCGTCACCATCGCCACCGAGGAAAAACACCACGCCTTCGTGCTGATCGAGGACCTGGTCGCCACCCACGCCGGCGTGCTTTTCCCCGGCGAATCCGTCACCGCCACCACCGCCTTCCGCGTCACCCGCAACGGCGACATCGCGGTGCAGGAAGAGGACGCCATCGACCTCGCCGGCGAGATGGAGGACGTGCTGACCGCCCGCCGCTTCGCCGACACCGTGCGTCTCGAAATCCGTTCCGACGCCCCGCGCGATCTCGCCCGGATGATCAAACTCGTCACCGCCGCCTCGCCGCAGGAAACCTATCGGGTGGACGGCCCGCCCGGGCTCGCCTCGTTCATGGAACTCGCGTTTCTATCCGGATTCGACCACCTTCGCGACGTCGATTGGCCCGGCCAGAATTCTCCCGCCATTACCCCCGGGGTTTCGATGTTTGAAACCATCGCCTCGAAGGACGTGCTGCTGTTCCATCCCTACGAATCCTTCGAGCCGGTGCTGCGCCTGATTGAAGAAGCCGCCGAGGATCCGGACGTGATCGCCATCAAGCAGGTTCTCTATCGGACTGCCAGGAAGTCCCGCATCATCGACGCGCTCATCAAGGCGGCGGAAAACGGCAAACACGTCACCGCCCTCGTCGAGCTCAAGGCGCGCTTCGACGAAGCCCGCAACCTCAACCGCGCCGATGAACTCCAGCGCGCCGGCGCCCAGATCGTCTATGGCGTCAAAGGCCTCAAGACCCACGCCAAAATCTGCCTGATCGTCCGCCGCGAGTCCGGCCACCTCCGCCGCTACGTCCACCTCGGCACCGGCAACTACAACGAAACCACCTCCCGCCTCTACACCGATCTTTCCTACCTCACCTGCAAGCCGGAATACGGCAACGACGCCTCGTTGTTCTTCAACGCCGTCACCGGCCGCTCCAAACTGCTGCGCTTCCAACGCCTCGTCCCCGCGCCCACCGCGATGAAACCCGGCCTGCTCGACCTGATCGCCGGCGAGGCCGAGCGCGCCAAACAAGGGCTGCCCGCCCGCATCGTCGCCAAGGTCAACTCGCTGCAGGATCCCGAAATCATCAACGCCCTCTACAAGGCCTCCCAAGCCGGCGTGGAAATCCGCCTCAACATCCGCGGTATCTGCTGCCTCAAACCCGGCGACCCGAAATACTCGAAAAACATCGAGGTCATCTCCGTGATCGACCGCTTCCTCGAACACGCGCGGTTGTTCTATTTCCATCAGGGCGGCGACGGCGGCGTTTACATCTCCTCGGCGGACTGGATGACACGCAACCTGGAAAAACGCATCGAACTGATGATCCCCATCGAAGAAGCGGCGTTGAAGCGCCGGCTTGTCAGGATCCTCGAAGCCTACTTCCAGGACAACGCCCAGGCCTCGCGGCTGCTGCCCGACGGCAGCTCGCAACGCATCCTCCGCACCAAGGGCCAGAAAGCCTTCCGCGCCCAGGAACACTTCTATCAGGGAGCGAGAAAGTCCGCCAAAGCCCGCGAAC
>JBIPMR010000366.1:0-4617 GCA_044369025.1 Luteolibacter sp. | reverse complement strand
AATGGCGGTGGTCGGCAGGGGCACTGCGGACAAATCCCAGGTCGCCTTCATGGTCCGCGCGTTGTTAGGACTTGCCGAAACCCCGCCGCCCGACGCGGCGGACGCCCTTGCCATCGGCATGGCCCACCTCCAGGCTTCCGACCCGCTCAAGGCGAAACTCCTCGACAGACGGCTGGTGTAAAATTCCAACCGCAGATGAACGCAAATGCACGCAGATAGAAGAAAGAAATGTTTTCGCAGCAGCTTCGCTGCCTCTTGTCTAATCTGCGTGCATCTGCGTTCATCTTCGGTTTGATTTCTCTTCCTTCATCCCAGTTCAACCCTTGCTAGAAATCCTCCACCTCCCCGGCCTCATTTGCTACGAAGCCGGCCTCCAACTCCAGGAAGCCCACGTCCAGGCCATCCTCGACGGCAGCGCCCACGACACGATTTTCCTGCTAGAGCACCAGCCCGTTTACACCATCGGCCGGCTGCGCGACCAATCCTCGTTGCGCGACGCAGCATCGCGCCCCCACCCCGTCCACGAAACCAACCGCGGCGGACAAGCCACCTATCACGGCCCCGGCCAACTCGTCGGCTATCCGATTCTCGATCTCACCCCGCGCGGCAGGGACCTCCACGATCATTTGCGGAAACTCGAAGAAGCGCTGATCCGCGCCTGCGCCCGCTTCGGCGTGATCACCGGTCGCCGCGAAGGGATGACCGGCGTCTGGGTGGGAAACCGCAAGCTCGCCTCCATCGGCGTCGGCGTCCGGAAATGGATCAGCATGCACGGCTTCGCCATCAACATCACGAACGAGAGCCTGCCGCCGTTTTTCGCCATCACCCCCTGCGGGCTGGATGGGGTGAGCATGAGCAGCTTGGAAACTGAGACCGGCCGCCCGGTCAGCGTCGCTGAGGCCGCCGCCGTGATCGGCGAGGAACTGCGCGGGTTGTTTGAAATTTAGTCCGCCATTCCCGCATATTTTCCGGATTGCCGGGCGGTCCGGCGCTTTTCGAACACCTCATTTGACAAGCGGCCCCGGATTCCTCTAGGTTCCCCGCCCCGACGCCGAAGTCGGCCCCATTTAACAGTCATTATGAACATTGTTGTCGAGAAGCAGCCAAAGTGCGTCGCCACCCTGCGCGTGGAAATCCCAGCGGACAAGGTCAACAGCCAGCGCGATCAGATCGTCAAAGGTTATGCCAGCAAGGCCCGTGTCCAAGGATTCCGTCCCGGCAAAGCACCCCGCGCGCTCGTGGAAAAGCGCTTTGAAAAGGAAATCACCGAAGAACTCAACGGCGTCCTGATCAACGAAGCCTACGATGAGGCCCTCAAACAGGAATCGCTCAACGTGCTCGATTTCGGCATCCCGGAGGACGTCACCACTCAGCCGGACGGCAGCATGACTTTCGTTTCAAAACTGACGCTCGCTCCGGAAGTCACGCTCCCCGAATACAAGGGCGTCTCCGTCACCGTCCCGCCGCTTGCCGTGCCGGACGAGGAAATCGAAGCCCAGCTCACCGCACTTCAGGAGCGCTTCGCCGATTTCACCGACATCGAAGGCCGCGCCGCGGAAATGGGCGACTTCGCCGTGATCGACTACACCGCCACCGTCGATGGCAAGCCGACCGAAGAATTCCTCGGCAAGCCCGCCGGTTATCTCGCCGGCCGCGAAGGCTTCTGGGTCCGCCTCGATGAAAAAGCCTTCCTCCCCGGTTTCACCGCCCAACTCGTCGGCATGAATGTCGGCGACGCCCGCGAGATCACCGTTACCCTGCCGGAAGATTTCCCGATCGAAGAACTCCGCAACAAGGAGATGGTCTTCCAAAGCACCGTCAAGGAACTGAAAACCGCCGTGCTTCCCGCGCTCGACGACGAGATGGCCAACCGCCTCGCTCCCGGCAAAACCATGGACGAAATCAAGGAGATCATCCGCGACAACATGGCCAACGAGCGCCGCCGCAAGATTGACGACATGAAGGTCAATCAGATCGTCGCCCACTTCAATGCGCAGGTCGATTTCGAGCTCCCGGATGACCTCATCACCCAGGAAACCCAGAGCCAAGCCGACGCCATGGTGAAGCGCGGTGTCCAATCGGGCATGAGCGAAGAGGAAATCGAATCCCAGCAGAACGAGATCTTCGCCAGCGCCGGCAGCCAAGCGGTCGCCAATCTACGCACCAATTTCATCCTTCAGGAAATCGCGCGGGTCGAAAAAATCACCGTCAACGACAACGAGCTGATCAGCCACCTCGCCCAAATCGCCGACTCGCGCAAAGTCGCGCTGAAAAAACTCGTCAAGGACATGCAGCGCGCCGGCCGCATCCCCAACATCCGTAGTTCGATGGTCATCGGCAAGACCATTGACTTCCTCGTCGCGCAGGCGAATGTCGAGGAGTCCAACGAAGCCAAACTCGATGATTAATTTCCAATCCCCATCCATGAATTCCTCCACTCCGAGCAACAGCTATTACGTCCCGGTCGTGATCGAACAGGACGGACGCGGCGAGCGTTCGTTCGACATCTACTCGCGCCTGCTCAAGGACCGCATCATCTTCATCGGCACGCCGATCGATGATTTCGTCGCCAACTCGGTGATCGCCCAGCTTCTCTTCCTGCAAATGCAGGATCCGAAAAAGGACATCCACATTTATATCAACTCCCCCGGCGGCTCCGTCACCGCCGGCCTGGCGATGTATGACACCATGCAGTTCCTCACCTGCGATGTGAACACCTACTGCATCGGCATCGCCGCCTCGATGGGCTCGGTGTTGCTCACCGCCGGGACCAAGGGCAAGCGCTTCTGCCTGCCGAACTCCCACGTCATGATCCATCAGGTTTCCGGCGGCGCCCAAGGCACCGCTTCGGACGTCGAACGCACCATCGGGTTCATGTTCAACCTGAAAAAACGCCTCAATGGCATCATTGCCTTCCACACCGGCAAGACCATTGAGGAAGTCGAGCGCGACTCCGATCGTGACAACTACATGCCGGCCGAAGTCGCCGTCGCCTACGGCCTCGTGGACAAGGTCCTCGAAAGCCGCAAGCAATTGCCCGACGCGGTCGTCGCCGCCATCGAAGAGCCGAAAGAAGACAAATAAGCTCTTCTAATCCGGCCCAGCTTCCTTTTCGTTCGTTTCCGATCCATCCCCTATAACCGACCACATGGCCCGCGCTTCCAATCTAACGATGTGCTCCTTCTGCGGAAAGAGCCACTCGGAGGTCAAAAAACTGATCGCCGGTCCCGGCGTCTACATTTGCAACGAGTGCATCGAGGTCTGCTCGAACATTCTGGAAAAAGAGCTGGGCGGCACGCCGTCCAAGGGCAAAACCCCGGCCGAAAAGCCCGGGTTCAAGATCCCTTCGCCGGCCACCATGATGGCGAAGCTCAATGAGTTCGTGATCGGCCAGGAAAACGCCAAGAAGGTTCTATCGGTCGCGGTTTACAACCACTACCAGCGGCTCCGCCAGGATCAGGCGAAGGTCGGTGACGAGTTCAAGGATGTGGAAATTGAAAAATCCAACATAATGCTGTTAGGGCCTACCGGATCGGGAAAAACCCTGCTCGCCCGCACCCTCGCCCGCGTGCTCGACGTGCCGTTCTGCATCGTCGACGCCACCACCCTCACCGAAGCCGGTTACGTCGGTGAGGATGTGGAAAACATCATCCTGCGCCTGCTGCAGGCGGCCGAGTTCGATGTCGCCCGCGCCGAGCGTGGCATCATCTATGTTGATGAAATCGACAAGATCGGCCGCAAGACCGAGAACGTCTCCATCACCCGCGACGTTTCCGGCGAAGGTGTCCAACAGGCGCTGCTCAAGATCCTCGAAGGCACCGTCTGCAATGTGCCGCCTCAAGGCGGCCGCAAGCATCCCCAACAGGAATACATCCAGGTCAACACCGAGAAAATCCTGTTCATCGTCGGCGGCGCCTTCGTCGGCCTCGAGGACATGGTCAAGCGCCGCCTCGGCAGCAACACCCTCGGTTTCCACGCGGATACCTCCAAGGACAACCTCGATGACCCGACGATTAACGTCCTGGAAAAAGTCCAGCCCGAGGACCTGCTTCACTTCGGCCTGATCCCCGAATTCATCGGCCGCATCCCGGTGATTTCCTCGCTCCGCAAGCTCACCGAGGACGAACTGATGTCCATCCTCACCGAGCCAAAGAACGCCTTGGTCAAACAATACGGCAAACAACTCGCGATGAACGGCGTCAAACTCCGCGTCACCCGCGACGCCCTCCGCGCCCTCGCCGAAGAGGCCGTGCGCCGCGGCACCGGCGCCCGCGCGCTACGCTCGATCTTCGAAAAAATGATGCTCGAAGTCATGTTCGACATCCCATCCCGCGACGATATCGAAGCCGTCACCATCAACCGCCAGGTCGTCCTCGGCGAGCGCCAACCCGTCATCCGCCGCAAACGCGCGGACCAGGACGCCGCGTAAGGACTCCAGCTGCGGATCGCCCTTCATCCGCTGCCATCCGGTTCACTTGTTGCTAGATCCTCCTGCGCCCTTCCAAAGGCCAAAGAGCCGACCAAGTGGCGCTCCCACCGCCGGGGATGCGCGTCAAGTTAAGCGTCCATCAAAACGCACCCCTCCTGGATAAAGGTAGGGTTCGGGGCACGGGAGTG
>JBIPMR010000364.1:0-4618 GCA_044369025.1 Luteolibacter sp. | reverse complement strand
CAGGCCGAAGTGATGGACTGAGTGCATGGATGTGGTTGCGGCGTCCCGCCGCGACTAGTCAGTGACATTGCGGCGAGACGCCGCAGCCACGGCCTGCCGCGAGACGCGGCAGCCATCTGGGCCTTACTTGACGGCGGAGGGGATCTGGCAACGCCGGGACTATCGGGGCAGGGTGCGAATCTTGAGAGAACTTCGCTAATCTCGCGCTGCGCGCCGGGTTTCCATCCGCCACAGCCAGCCGAGCAGGATGAAATATCCGAGGAACTCGGCGACCTTGGCCCAGTACTGGATCGGCGCGTCGCCGCCGTGGCAGCCGCAGGTGATGTCCAATTTGTGAAACCACGCCCAGCCGATGGAGATGGAAAACACCACCACCAGTCCGGCGATGGTTAGAATCGCGCCGCGGCGCAGGGTTCCGAGCAGCAGGCAGAGGCCGGCGATCACTTCCAGCCACGGCACCGAGTAGGCGGCGATGGCATCCAACGGCGGCTTCACCATCTGATAGTTCGCGATGTCGCGGGTGAAGCGGTCGAGACCGGTGCCGAAAATCTTCAACCCGCCGCTGTAGAGAAACCACGCGCCAAGCATCACCCGGGCAATCAACGCCAGGATTTGGGCCTTGGATTGCGGTGCCATCGGAGTGGATCAGGCTGGCTGCAAAAACCGGCGCTGGGCTTCCGCCTCGGGGTTTTGCGCGATGGCGGCGTTTTCCGGCCTGGTTTCTGATAGAAGCTCGTCGCGGAATTTGCCGATGATCGCCTCGACCGGCCATGAGGAAGCCTCGCCGAAGGCGCAGATGGTGCGGCCGTCGATCTGATAGGCCACGCTTTCGAGCGTTTCGATATCGGTCGGAGTCGCGGTGCCGGCGACGAGGCGGTCGGAGATTTTTTTCATCCAGGTGGAACCCTCGCGGCACGGCGTGCACTGGCCGCAGGATTCGTGGGCGTAAAAGGCGTTCAGGTTGTTGAGCACCCAGGACATCTTGCGGGTGTCATCGAGCACGATCACCCCGCCGGAGCCGGCCATCGAACCGCAGGCGGCGAGCGTGTCGAAGTCCATCTGGATGTCCCAGAAATCCAGCTCCCTGGTGGTGCCGTCGGGGTTCTTCAATTTGAAAACCTCGTTGCATTTGAGAATCTTCGAGGACGATCCGCCGGGGATGACCGCCTTGAATTCGCGCCCGTCCTTGGGGCCGCCGCACAGGTCGTAGAGCAGCTCGCGCATGGTGATTTTGCCGACTTCGACTTCGAAATAACCGGGATTTTTCACATCGCCCGACACGCAGAGGATGCGGGTGCCGGTGTTTCTGGCAACCCCGAGTTTGGCGTATTCATCGCCGCCCATTTGGATGATGTGCTTCACGTGGCAGAGCGACTCGACGTTGTTGACGATGGTCGGGCACATGTAAAGGCCGAGCGCGGCCGGAAAATACGGTGGCTTGATGCGCGGGTAAGGGCGCTTGCCTTCGAGCGATTCGATCAAGCCGGTTTCCTCGCCACAGATGTAGGCACCCGCGCC
The DNA here is from genome assembly GCA_044369025.1 of Luteolibacter sp. Lineage (GTDB taxonomy): Bacteria > Verrucomicrobiota > Verrucomicrobiia > Verrucomicrobiales > Akkermansiaceae > Luteolibacter. The sequence continues at coordinate 3,100 of JBIPMR010000364.1, read as the reverse complement.
ACGGTGGACGTAGATTTCCACGTCGAAGCCGGAGCCCAGCACGTTCTTGCCGAGGAAGTTTTTCGCGCGGGCCTCTTCGATGGCGCGCTCGACGATCAGGGCGGCTTCGGGAAATTCCTCGCGGATGTAGATGTAGGCGGTGTGCGCGCCGACGGCGAAACACGAGATGACCATGCCCTCGATCAGCTGGTGCGGATCCTGATGGAGAATGTAGCGGTCCTTGAACGTGCCGGGCTCGGATTCGTCGCCGTTGCAAATCAGGTAGACCGGCTTGGTGTTGTTCGGCGGGATGAACGTCCACTTCATGCCGGTCGGGAAACCGGCGCCGCCGCGACCGCGCAAACCGGATTTCTTCACCTCCTCGGTGATATCCTTGGGCTGCATGGCGAAGGCTTTTTTCAAATCCTCGTAGCCGCCGTCGCGCAGGTAACACTCGATCGACGGGTCCCAGCCCTCGCGGTCCACATTTTTAAAGATGAGCCGGTATTCTCTCGGGTGGGGCTGCTTGGTGTAGGTGATCATGCGGGGATTGTCCGCCGCAGTATTGGCAGGGAAACCCGCCAAGCAAAACCCAATTTTGGCAAAAATCGCCGGCGTTTGGCCGATGGCCCTTACGGTTTCTCGAGCATCACTCGCGGAAACCCACGCGGCAGCGCGTTCGCGCCGCTGGCGGGAAGGATGCCGCGCACGGTCACATATTCGATGCCGGCGCCCATGGTTTGTGGAATTCCGATCAACTGCTGGCTCAGATTCAAATGATTCCAAGCGCCCAAATCCGCCGATTCCTGCACCCGGAACACCAAGGAGGAATCCCCCACCCTTCGCTAGAAACCCAGACTCAAAAACGTCTTGCCATCGGCTTCGGCCCGACCGGCACTCACCCCGCGCTCCAGCGCGTCGGCAAGCGTCGGGTTTTCGCCGGACGCATACTCCAGCAGATTCGGCCGGCCGTCGTTTTCTGGGTCCAGCCCGGCATTGGCAGTGAAGAGATCCAGCCCCTGCTGCATTTCCCACCAGGCGGGCAGGCCGTTGCGGGCGTTGTCGATGTTCTGTTGCACGGTCACGGCGACCTGGCCGTTGGTGGTGACGAGCGTGTTCTTCTGCCGGAGATCGATCACGCCGGTGCTGTCGGAAAGCACCAGATCGGCGATCGCGAGTTCGGAAAACAGGCGCGTCTCCGCGCCGGGATTGGCGCGGAATTTCAGCAGCGCAAGCCGGCCCGCGCCGCCCGCCGGTGACTCGCCGCGGAAGCAGGTGAGTTGTGCACGAATCCGTCGCCATTGAGGTCGCCTTCCACGAACGTCTCGTCGCTCTCCGGTTGGTCCTGCGGCAGGATCTCCGCCAACAGCGCGTTGCCATTCAGGTCGCGCATCGCCGAGGGCAAACTCTCCACCATCCTGGGTTCCGAGTTGCCGGGCAGGGGGAAATAGCTCCCTCCGTTCGCCTGGAAGTAATCCAACACCACGGGACACACCATCGTGTCGAGCCAGCTGGGTAGCGGCACGTGGCTTGAAACCAGCTTGGCCCGCACCACGGATGCGCGATTGCCAGTTGCCGTCCCAGTCGAGCTGGATGGCGTTCGCTCCGGGCTTGGCGGTCAAGCCGGTCGGACGCCCCACGCCGGGATCGCGCAATCCGACCACACCGCCCAGTTCCAGTAGTTTGAATAAACCCATCCAAAAAATGCATATTTTACACTAACACACATCATGGCGGTATCAATCCGGAAAGCCCGACAGGGCGGCAGGGCGAGCGTATCGCCGATGAAAGTTAGACAACTAAACAATTTTCCTTGCCTGCCCTAACGTGAGATATCAGGTTGAATGCAGACATTTTTTGTTAGTAATAAAACCATGGTGTTCCCCCGCAGTAACTACACAACCCTCTGCCAGATCGTCAGGGAAGTGGCGATTTCCCGCACCCAGTCACTTGATGTGAACCAGGCCGCGCTGGCCTGCGGTTGGGATCCAGCCGTGATTTTGGCGAACCTCGGGTTTTTGCGGTGCATTGGGATCCTCTCCGCCTGTCACGAGAAAAAAATCATGATCAGCGGCCTTGAATTGGCGAACGCGCTCAGCATGCTGGCCTCCGAGGCCGAGATCAAGGAATGCTGGCGGCGCCGACTGTTTGATTCGGGAGCTTTGGATTCCTTGTTCGAATGGCTCCAAAAGTGCAACGGAGTCGACCAGGTCCAATATCTGAACAGTGTAGCGGTCCTTTATGGCCGACGGGTCAGCACCGAGAACTTTCTCGGCATCAAAAGGCTCACCTCCATTTTGTGTGAATTGGGAATTGTTGCCCGCCAAAACGGGCGAGTGACGTTCGCTGCGGATCGCACCGGAACTGGCTCCTCGGCGGAGGAGCAGGATCCGTCGGCAAGCCGTGGGGATACGCACTTCAAGCAGTACCCGCATCAAGTCCCCCAACCGGTGGCCCCACCCAAAGCGCCGCTACACCTGCATTTCCACCTCGACCCAGAGACGTCGACCGACCGTATTGAGCATCTTGTCAAGAATACGGTTTCGCGTTTTCAGGGTGACTCGGGCATTTCCTCAGCTACAGCCTCATGAATAGCCGTCGCCGCCACCTCGAATGAAATCCGTCCACCTCGCCGGAATTTTGTTTCGTTCCCCCCCTGGGTTTTTCACCGATGGAACCGTCAGAAGCTAAAACTGACGGGAACCATCCTGCTGGCCTTGACGTGAATTCGCAGCCTCGCGCGCCGGTCGTTCTGCCGCCCCGAAGGGAAAGACTGCCGCCCAGCCAGCCAGGCCTGAGGATCGGCGCCGCCGTCCGTCCGCAGCTTGGCAAAATAACGTCGGCGGGAAATTCCACGAGCCATTTAAAAGTCAGAAAAATCGGAGTCGGTGCATCGCCCCCCGTTTCCCCGGTTCCCCCTCAGGCGGCGGCCCCCGATGGGCTTGTCATTGCGGTTCCATCCAATTCCCCCCCGTTGTTGATCAAAGGACTCCGCTGGCGGCGCCTTCCCACGCGAGTCTTCTGGAAGATTCCCGTGATCCTGATGGTGGGCCTTCTCGTTGTGATTGTCATCAAGCTTTTATCTGTGATGGCGGGGAATTGGTTTGCAGGTTGAGATCCG
>JBIPMR010000363.1:0-4619 GCA_044369025.1 Luteolibacter sp. | reverse complement strand
AATTTCATCAAGAAAAACTTCGGCCCGCTCAACCTGATGATGGAACGCGCCGGGATGTCGGAGATGGACATCTACAATCGGACCCGGGACGTGTTCCACCACTACAAGTTGCCTTACAATTCGGAGCCGCCGCCGGAGGAGTGAAGACCCTCATTCTTCCAGACTACCATGTGCATCGCATTTCCAATGCATCGTTCGTCCGGCGGGCGGACTTCAAATCCATGGCGACGATACCAATCGAGCAGCCACGGCGATACTTTCAGATCACTCTGAGTCACCGAACCGAAGACCTCAGAAATTTTCGCCTCCCTACACCAGTTGAGAAAATGTTCCAGCATCATGGAGCCAATTCCTTTGCCACGAAACGACTTCGTCTTTTCTTTGGAGCGCAGCCACCGCAGCACCGATAATAAGACATGTGCGTCGCCGGTTTCAACCTTCTCATCCACTCGTAGATCGCCCAACAGAACCATGTGCTCTGACAGGATCACGGCAGTAAGCCGACCCACTTCCCGACTTCCAACAATCGCACGCAGCAAATAGCTCTGAGAGAAATGGTCGAATTTCAGGCTGACCGTCATTTCCTCATTTTTGCTCATTTCGTCAGGTTGGCATAAGCTGCTGAAACATGCTCACACTTCTTCCTCTAATATCTGCCCATGTTCTTTGAGCCATGTCTTGGCCTTTTCTGTGGATGGGGCCTTGGCGCGGACGATGTTCCAGAATCGCGGTGTGTGGTTTGCTTCCATCAAGTGCGCGAGCTCATGCACGATCACGTAATCGATCACGAACATCGGCGCTTTGATCAGCCGCCAGTTGAAGTTCACGTTGTCTTTCACCGTGCAGGAACCCCAGCGGTAGCGGTTGTCCACGATCTTGACCTCGCCGAACTCGACGCCCAATTCATCGGCGTGTCGTTTCACCCTGGGGAGAATGGTTTCTACGGCGCGACTGACATACCATTCCTTTAACACTTTTCGCCGCTTCGCCTGCTGGGCTGTGGGGATGAGAAATCGGCGGGAAAACTCAACGCCGCCACTTTTCGTCTCGGCAATCTCGATGGGATAATCCCGGCCAAGATAGGGAACGGATTCCCCGTTCACCACTTCCTTGCCGGGTGCATGGGGGCGGTCTTGATACTTTTGAGGGTGATTTACTTTTTCGAACAGCCACTGCCGTTTGGAATCCACAACTCGGCGGATCTCGTCATCGGTTGCCGCCGCAGGCGCGTGGATGACAATGGACCGATCGCGCTCGACAGAGATCGTGAGCTTCTTGCGCCTGGGCGAACGGACAATCTGGTAGTTCAGCTCCATCAGTTGGCGTAGAGAATCGTGTCGTGGTTTTTCTCAGCGATCTCCATCAAGCGGCTAATGATGTGCTTCCGCTTATTGATGAGGCCGGGCATCTTCGCGAACTCCGGTTGCAGAATGGTCTTCTGTAGATCTGCGACCAGCTTGTTGCGGGCGGGTATGCTTTCCCAAAACCCAACAAGTTTCAGTTCCCGCTCGATCTCTCCATAGAGATGCTGTGTGAGAGCGACGAGCTTGCTGATCCGCTCCTCCTCCTTCATGCCGTAGAAAACCGGATCCGCCGTCATTCGGGAGGAGTCGTTTAGATCGGTATCCCCTTCAGCGACCTTAGAGTTTGCACCGGTGGGATCCTCTCCGAAAATTTCGGATCTCAAAAGATTGAAAATCGGCATCTGTTTTTTCCGATGCAGCCCATACGTCGGCTGTTTTGAGACATCAATGATGCGCTGGCGGAGTTTCTCCAACTCCTCGTAGATCTTCTTCCAGTTGTTGGCGAACTCCTCCAAAATTTTCCTCAATGCCTCGGCGAACGAGGACTGGAGTTCTGGATCGTCGTTCAGATTCACATCGAGGTGATGCCTGATCGCGTGTTCGATTTCCGCCGCCTTGGTCTTGGTGCGGTCATGCTTTTTGACCTCCTTTTGGAAATCTTCATCCAGAATGGAAATCGGCTCCACTTTCACATGGATACCGCGGGATTCCAAGAACGCATCGGTGATCGTCCGCAGCTTGGGCGGGATGCCTTTCATACTCAGCCTGCCGTCCCGGAAATGCTTCGCCGCCATTTCGTTGATCGCCACCAGCGACTGATAATCGCCCATGTAGTTCAGGGCCTCCTTGGCGGGAAAGACGAGGTTCAGATTTTTGGTGAACTTCTTGAAAAGACTCATGAACTCGAAGCGCAGGTCCTCGTCATAAAACACATCGAAAAACGCATCGGCATCGTTCAGATCGGTGAGGCCGTGTTTTTTGAGCAAGGCGAGGACGGCGTCGTGGCTGGCCTTCAGTTCTCGCAGTTCCTCTTCCGGGAAACTCAGCACATCCACCAATTCCTTCTGTTCCCGCTCGTCGTAGTTATCGAGCGCCTTCTTCAGATGATGGCCAATGCCGACATAATCCACCACAAAGCCCTTTTCCTTGGAGTCCCCACCCACTCGATTCACCCGGGCGATGGCTTGTAGCAGTCCGTGCGCGACGATGATTTTGTCCAGATACATCACCTGCTCCACCGGGGCGTCGAATCCCGTCAGAAGCATGTTGTTCACGATCACGATACCGACGTCACCACTCACGCCTTCATCCTCTTTGCCGAAGGGCAGCTTGAAGCTCTTGATCGTGGACTCGTGCTTCGAGGCGTTCGTGAAGGGCGTGAGATGCAATGCATCGTTGTGGTTGCCGGAAATCACCACGTCACTCTGAAGTTTTTTGAGCATGGCCACGTCCCGCTTCATTGGATTCGATGTTTCCAAAGCCGTGATTGCCTCTGTGATCGCCGCATCCACGTGATTCTTGTAGCGCACGGCGGCCTCGCGGGAAGTGGCCACGATCTGCGCCTTGTAGCCGTTCGGGAAAACGTGGGTCAGGTAATGTGTCACCATGTCCTTCGCCTTCGCCTCAATGGTGGTATCCGCTTCCAGATAGGCGGTGCGTGAACCGTAGCCGAGGATCTCCATCCGCTCCTGCAGATTGTAGTCGCTGAATACATCTGCGAACTTGGCATCCATCCCGGCCTTGTCCGGCACTTCTGCGTTGTGGGTGCGGCCCTCGTAAATGATTTCCAGCGTTACCCCATCGGCGATGGCCTGGCGCATCGTGTATTTGTCGATGTAGTCGCCGAAAACCCGCTCCGTTTTGTCGATGGGCGTGCCGGTGTAGCCGATGCGGGTCGCCAGTGGGATGCCCTTGTCCAGATTGGCCGCCAATCGCGAATACTGCGATCTATGAGCCTCATCCGTCATGACCAGGATGTAGGGGCTGGTGTTCAGTTCCGGGAAGGTCTCCGTCAAATCCGTCTCCCGGAATTTGTGGATCATCGCCATTACCAGATCCGAGGCATCGCTTCTCAATAAATCCTTGAGCGCCTTGATGCTATCCGCAGGCTTCACGGTGAAACCAATGCTCTGACTCGTTTCCGCCAGCTGCTGTTCCAACTGCGTGCGGTCTGTGATGAAAACCACCTTCCATTTCGAGAGTGATGGGTGCCGATACATTTCCCGCACCATGAACATCATCGTCAGGGATTTTCCCGAACCTTGCGTGTGCCAAATGATACCGCTCCGCTCGCGGGGATTCTTGCCCTGGAGCAAACGCTTCACCGCCAGTTTCACCGCGCGGAATTGCTGGTAGCGGGCCACCACCTTGATCATCTCGCCCTTGGAGTTGGTGCTATAAATCGTGAACGTGCGGATCAGATCCAGAAGATTGTCCCGATCCAACATCCCGGCCACGAGGCGCTGCTGATCATTCGGGCTGCTGCATCCATGGTCCAGATCGTTCAACGTGCGCGGATACGGATCCGACCACCGGTAAAAGTGCTTTTCGTTGTGCGTGGTGATTGTGCCGAACTTCGCCTCTTGGCGGCAGGTGGTGACCACAAACTGATTGTAGAAAAACAACGGCGCGCTGCCCTCGCCCTTGGATCCACGTTGCTCGCTGTAGCGCATCAGCTGGTCGATGGCCTCTTGGGTAGGTTCCTTCACCTTCGGCGATTTCGCCTCGATTACCACCACCGGCAGCCCGTTGAGGAAAAGCACGATGTCCGGGATGATGTGGTGCTCGCTGCCGAGGATGCGGATCTTGAACTGGCAGACGGCGACAAAGCGGTTGTTGTCCCGGTTCTTGAAATCAATGAACTTCACCGACGGGCTTTTTTCACCTGTCTTGCGGTTTTCACTGACACTGGTGTTTTCCAGCAACTGGTTGAACACATGCCAGTTGTTTTGCAGGAGGTTTGTGCTGGGGAAATTCGCCGTGAGCTGTTTTACGACCTCATCCACCTGATCCTCCTCCAGCCACGGGTTGATCACCTTCAACTGCTCCCGAAGCACCGAAAGCATCACCACCTCGGTGAAGTTGGCGCGGTGGCTGTCGGCCGGGTGCTGCTTGGCATCCAGGTCGATGATCTCCCAGCCAAGGCCGGCGAGCTGGTCCAGCAGCGGCTTCTCGACGTGCTGGCGCTCATCGAGGCGGATCTGGGCGGCGTTGTCCTTGGTGCTCATAAGTTTTATTCGACGACCTCCCAGACGCCGCCTTTAGCGAAGCCGATGCGACGGATGGCACCTGCGTCTCGCAGTTTCTGGATGTTTC
>JBIPMR010000362.1:0-4621 GCA_044369025.1 Luteolibacter sp. | reverse complement strand
CGAGGGCGAGGCGTGCAAGGACCTGGCGGGCGCGGGAGGCCCCGTTGGGGGAAAGTTGGATAGCTTTATGGAGAAAGATGCGGACTTGGTCGGTGTGGCCGCTCTCCAGAAAGGCGTGGGCGAGTTTGGTGAGACCGACCGTGGGACGCGGGGGACGGGCGGGGATTTCAACGGGGCCGCGGGCGGCAAGTTGGTCCGGTGTTAGAGCGAGAGTTTCGTCGAGGGTGTTCTGGGCGCTTTCGAGTTCGCCAAGGAGTTCTTGCGCGGCGGTGATGGCATCTGCTGTGCGGAGGGAGCGGAGAAGGGCGCGGACTTGTCCGGTGGAGGCAAGGAGGAGGAGGTCGAGGTCGGCGGCCTGGCGTGCGAGGTTTGCGGCTTTGGCGAAAGCCGCCGCGGCTTCGCTATGGCGGGAGAATGTGGTTTCCGATTCGCCGATGATGAGAAGAATTTTGGCGCGGCGGCGTGGATCGCGGGTTTGGCCGGCGAAGGTGTTGAGGCAGGTGAGGCCGGCGGCTTGGTCACCAGTTGAAATGAGTTCCCGCGCCGCACGGAGGGAGCGGGAGAAAGAGTTGCCAGCCTGCGTGATGGCGCGCTGGCGTTTGGGTTGCGTTTTCTCTCTGGGGGGCATGGGGGGAGTGACTGGTGATTGGTGCCATCTGACAGAAGCGGGATTATTAGGAGGTGATCAGGAGCCGGGATGGCATCATGATGCGGGGATGCTTTCCGGCAAGACGCCGGAAGGAACATGTGATGCGCCTGTGCTCCCCGAAGAAACATTGCCCGCCGCCCGGTTGTTACCGGGACGGCGGGTTGCGCAAACCGTTGATTCGGTCGGCCTTGGTAGGTGGCCGGATGAACCGTTTGCAAGGTGTGCGATGCGGACAGGAGTCTTGCGATCGCGGATGGAGGCGAGGGCGTCGCGGATGGAATCAAACCTTGCGCGCTTCATGAAACAGCTGAACGTTTCCGAATAGGTGACTCCTTCGACAGGTAGCAGGCAGATGACACCACGATGTTTGTTGTGGCTCGTGACACCGTAGAGGCCGAGGGCGGCACCACCGGCGAGCATCGCCGAGGCGGTGACAAACTTGCGACGAGTCAAAGCTTGCATACAATTAATCTATTGCCTAAATGGCGGAATGAAAAGAAAAAAGAAAAACTATTTTTATGAGGTAGTTGCAAAGTTGTCACTTTCCATATGGGGAGGGTTGTTGATCCTGTTGGTGCAATTGGTTGACGCGGGAACAGTCGCTTGGTTCTACGCGTTAGAGGAAGATAAAGCGGGATTCGAAAAGGTGGCGGGTCCTTCTGTTCGTACGATGTCTCTAGTAGGTGGAACGGTAGCGCATGAGTATCGAGTGGGGCCTCACACGGTGGTGGCGGCGAGGATGGGGAGCGGCTGTGTGGAAACTGCGGTGACGGTGGCGAGGGTGCTGGCGCTGAATCCGGCGGGACGGGTGATTACGACTGGGCCCGCGGGAGGGATCGGCGGAGGAGTGAAAATCGGAGAATGGGTTGAGGTGAGTGCGGTGGTGGGTTGGCAGCAGGGGCGGGCGGGCGAGGGTGGAAGGATTTTCCCGAAAGAAGGGGCCGAGAAGATGGTGAAGGGATGGGAAGGAATGAGCGAAAAGAATGATGGAACGGCACCGGCAAGTCGAAGGCATGTGAGACTGGTATCGGGGGAGGTTTTTGTGGCATCTGCGGAGAAGCGGGGGGAGTTGTCCAGGGAGTTTGATGCGGAACTGGTGGAGATGAACGCGTTCGGATTGTTGGCGGCGGTGGAAGGAATGAAGGGGGAAGTGATGATTTTGCGGGTGGTGAGTGATTTGGCGGATGGGCGGGCGAGTGAAGATTTCGCTGCGTTTTTGAAGGACTACGGGGGTGAGGGAGGGGCGATGGTGGCGGAACTGGTAAAGGCTTTACCCGTGGGCAAGGACGAGCCAAGAGCACATAGGGAGTTAAAGAAACTGCTGGAGGATTAGCGGGGAGATGCCTGAACGGGGGCAGTAGGGGGTCAGGGTCTCGCTCCTTCACATTCGTAACAGTTGAGCCGATTTTTCGATCAGGAGGAATTGCGGAAAAGCACTTCCCGGGCCAGCGCCGTATTTCCTGTTAGTCAATGAGGTCAGTGTAAACGGATTCACATACAATCTGATGCAACTCTTTGCTGATCTGCGTGACAGCGGTGGCGATGAGCTCGCCTTTTTCGCGCGGCACGCTGACTTTCACGGTGCGCTGCCCGCCGCTTTGCACCTGACGGCCGACTCCGGCCATGTGGAAATCACAGCCATGGGAGCATCCATGAGCTTGTGATTAGGTCACTTGCTGGGTTTTGGCGAGCTTTCCATTTTCCTCTTTAGGGTAACGCAAGGCTCTCGGCATGGCCGATCACGGGGCGATGGCAGGAACATCATCAAGCCCGTTTGGTTGAAATGCGACACCTGACCCTGTTTACACGCGAGGGAACGGTCGGATGTTATAGAATTTGCACCTTCGCGGAGGGACTACTGGATTTTCGGGGTCCGCCTCACTGGTCCCTGGCGCGGAAATGCTGGATGTCGAGTGGCTCCACGGACGGATAGAAGGCCACGGTGTCATTCAGGGACATGAGGATCCAGGGTGCGCCAGGCGCGGCGCCGTTCTTGGTGAACACAATGTCGTCCGCAATGAAGACGCAGGAATGCCGCACTTCGCCGTTGGGTTTGACGAATAGAAAGATGTCGCCAAGCGTCGGGGCGGTGGTGACAGGGTGGTAGTTGTCGCGGAAGGCGGCCCTCACTTCATCGACATCCTGATAACGCGGGTCAGGCACCAGATTGAAGAAATTCAGGGAGGTCCAGTGGCAGTCGAGATAGGTGCGGCTGCCCGGGTCAAGGGGGGAGGGATAGGTGTAGAGCAGGGAACGGGCGAAGCGCGGCAGCAGATGAATGGCGTCAAGCGTGATCCCATCCTGCACATGTGGCAGCGATTGGAGCAGCGGCTTGATATCCTTGGACTTGGAACCACGGCCCCAATAGGCGACGAGGGCCTCGGTATCCGTGTCGGGCCGCAGCACGAGTTTGACCACCATGGTGGATTTGCGTGCCAGGGTCTTGAGCAGGCGGGTGCGCTCGGCCAACGAAGGGATCGTGGGGATCAACAGTTCGTGGTCGGAAAAGAGTACGGAGTTGCCCCGCTGATAGAGCAGCTTTTCGACCCGGGCGATCGTGGCCGGATCGAGTCCGCTATTGCGGAACCAATCGCCCTTGCGGTCGGCGGGAAAGCGGTAAGGTTCGGCTTGGGCCACATTTTCATTGAAGATGGAAAGGGCCGAGTAAATCACGGTCCGGGCCGAAGGGCTCAGGCCCAGGACGAAGTCGCGCTGCGCCTCAATGGCGATGCCCGTCCCGCCCACCTGCCAGTGGGACGGATCGTTGATGAGCAGTTGTTCGGCCGCACTCAGCCCGGCTTGCTGCCAGAGATTCTCGATTTTTGCCCGATCGTAGCCGGTGAAAGTCCAGGTCACATGATCCACGCTGGGGAAATCGGCCGTCACCTGGTCCTCGGGCGGTTCAATGAGGACCCGGGTGCACCGCAGTTCCCCCCAAGGACCGGGTTTGGATAGAAAGATCAGTGAGTTCTCGGTCACAGGCGCCGAGGGGGCGGCCGCGGCCGGTTCAGCTTTCCGCAGATCCCAGCCCAGATAGAGGATCACCAGCAGCCAGGGCATGGCCAGCAGCAGGCCGATGATCCAGAGCGCGCCGCCTGAAAGATTTACGACGACCGGAGACGCAGGGTGAGGAGCCGGCGCACTCATGACAAAAACGAGCGATCAAACAGGGTCAGGTTACGCATATGAAACAGGCTCGGGGAAATTGGATTCACTGGAGCGTGGGTTTGGAACTGCCGGATTAACCGCACCGTCGTGGGTGACCTGCAAAAACGCTGAAAGGAAGAATGCTCCGCTGGACGCCGGAATCTGGCGGTATCGGGAGGATTCTCGGCGGCTTTCATTCGGCGCGAGCTTAGTTTTCCGGGCCGCTTTGCCAAGATTCTTTTGGCGGCGGTTTTTAGGCGGGTGGACTTCCTGTTTGTCAGGTGTATTCGGGAACCAGGATGCGTCCGTCCTTCAAATGGATTTCTTTGGGCTTCCATGCCGGGCTTTGGTCGAACCAGTCTGGGTCAGGCTCATTGGGATTCCGGAGACGGTTGAACCAGTCGAGGTTGGGTTCGTCGTCGGGGATCCATTCCTTGATCGCCTGCCAGGGTGGCTCGATCAGCTCCATGGTCTCGATGTCGAAAGGCGGACCGTAATAGCGGACGGTTTGTTTTCCCTTGGGCGGGAGGTGGTCGATGAAGTCGGGGGCTTTGAAGATTTCGAAGTTGCGCTTGGTGGTGTGGTGGCGCTTGGAGCGGTAGATGACGGTCTGGGTGGTGGCGGACTTCGTTCATCATGGCGTCGATGGAGCAGGCGTTTTCTCGGCGGTGCTGCGATGAGTTCAGAGCAAGCCGAGAGCGACTGCGATTTTTTCAATCAGCTCTTCCACCGATTCCCGCAGAAGATCATCGCGCTGGATCTCAGGTTTCTCGTTTACGGAGATTCGCAGGTTGAAAATGAGTTGCTCCCAGTAAAACGGCGAGT
>JBIPMR010000361.1:0-4625 GCA_044369025.1 Luteolibacter sp. | reverse complement strand
ATCGTCCATGATGACATTGGTGTATTTGACCTCGTTGAATTTCACGCCGTTTTCCTCCAGCCAGATGCCCATGTAAATCTGGGTGAGCCCGCCCTCGAGCACGGCGACCTCCTTGCCCTTGAGATCGGCGGCGGAGTTGATGCCGGGGCCGAGGATGATCTTGTCGGTGCCATAGGACGGGTTGGTATAAGTGACCAGTTTCACCGGCACCCCCTTGTCGGCGGCGACCGGGCCATACTCCACGGTGGAGGAGGTTACATCTAACTTGCCTGCCGCCATTTGGGCGAAACTCTCGTAGGGATCCTCGATGGTGACGATGTCGAGGTTGAGCTCGGGCACGAGGTTCTTCTCCTTGGCGACATACCAAAAGGCGTAGCCCGGCCACGAAAACAGCGAGATCTTGACCGTCTGCGGCTTGGAAGCCGAAGCGGCGGCGGCGGTTTCTTCTTTCTTGGAGCAGCCGGCGAGAAGCAGGCAGGCACCGGCAAGGGCGGGAACGAGGCGGGGTATGTTTTTCATGGGGTCATTCAGTGCAGGTAACGGAAACAGAGACGGTGAAGCAGGCGGATGAGAGTATCGGTTAGGAGACCCAGCAGGCCGATGGTCAGGATGCCGGCCATGATGTCGTCCACCTGCACGAAGCGCTTCGCCCGCATCATCATCGCTCCGATGCCATCGGTGGCGGCGACGATCTCGGCGATGACCAGATAGGTCCAGCTCACCGCCAGCATCTGGCGCGCGGTATCGACATAACTTGGCAGGGCCGCCGGCAGCAGAACGCTCAAGACCACTTTGGCCCGGCTCGCACCCAGCGTGCGCGAACACTCGACGAGTTCGAGCGGCACGGCCCGCGTGTTGTCCATGAACAGCGAGATGAGGAAAAACACGACGCCGATAACCAACAGTGCGATTTTCTGGCTGTCGCCCGTGCCCAGCCACATCAGCAGCAGGGGCACGAACGAAGGCGCGGGAAGGTAGCGGAAGGGTGACACCAGCGCATTGAGGAACCCAGCGACCGGAGTGAACGCCCCCATCAGCATTCCTAACGGAAGCGCGAGGGTCAAAGCCATGCCGAAGCTCAGGAAAATCCGTTTCACGCTCTGCACGACGTCCGTGGCGAAGTCCCTCTCGGCGAACAGCGTCACCCAGGCCTTGCCCACCTGCAGCGGACCGGGCAGGAGCGTGGGGTCCGCGAATCCCGAAGTGGACAATGCATGCCAGCCGAGGAAAAAGCACAGCCAGGCGAGCAAACCCAAACCCAGCGTCACCTCGAATCTCAACACGCTGCCAAACTCAAACCAGGAACGCCGTGGAACCCGCCGCCCCGGGACATGGGGCATGATCACTTTTGCGGAGCTGCTGGAAATGACATCGGACATCGTTGGCTGCCATCCACGGGAGCACCCGTCATGCCAACCGGAGTTAATATTTGCGCTTGCAACTAAATGCGGGGTTTCAAATCATCGGGGCGATGAGTTCACCTGTGATGCCCGATATCGAAGCGCCGCCCCAGCAGGTGGCCTGGCGGCTTTTCCTCACGGTCCATGCCCTGGCCTACCGGCGGATCGACGATGGTCTGCTAGACAAGGGCTGCCTTTCCTTCGACGATTATGACGTGCTTCTCACCGTGAATGAATCCGAGGGCGAGACCCTGCGAATGAGCGAGCTCGCCGAGGCCGTGCTGTTGAGCAACAGCGGCATGTCGCGGCGGGTCGCGCGGCTGGTCGAGCGCGGTCTGCTCCACCGGGATCAATGCGCCCGGGACGGCCGGGTTTTCCGGGTGCGGCTGAGCCATGCCGGCCGCAAGGCGCTGGACAAGGCATGGGGCGTTTACAGCGGCCTGATCGAGGAAACGTTTGCGAGTCACGTGAGCGCGACGGAAGCCGAGGCGCTCGCCGGAATTTTCCAACGGATCCTTGACCGGATCGGCAGCGAGCAACACCACGGGCTTCTCGCTGCCGGAGTCACCGATGCGCCGAAGCGCTGGTCATGAATCGTCGGGCAACGGTGCGTTCGCCTCATAGCTGGTTAGATCGCCCACGGATCCAAGCCAAGTGATCCGATCCCCAATCCAGCATTCGTCCGCGGGCTGATGGGGTTCCGGGTCGTCGAGGCTGCAGGTGCTGACTTCGAACCACTCCGAGATAGCGGGATCGAAAAAAACCAGCGGCGTCCCGCAATCCCCGCAGAACGAGCGCTCGCGGCCGGCGAAGTTGACCATCTTCGGGCGTCCCTCGGTCCACGCCAACGCGCCGGTTCGGAAGAAGGTCCACGCGACAAACGGAGCACCGCTGGCACGCCGGCAGTCCGAGCAGTGGCACACGGTCGTCTCTACCGCCGGCCCCCTGAGCACATAGCGCAGCGCGCCGCACAGACAACCGCCCTGGAACGGACCTTCAATCATAAGGCACGTCGGGGATGTCCGCCCAGTGCTCCGGGCCGAGCGGCGGATCTTCGGCGATGGCGGCGGTGATTTTTCCGGTTAGGGCGGTTACCATTTCGAGAAACAAGCGCTCGCCTTGCTCATGGGTGGCGCGTGATGGATGGCCGGTCACGCCATTCAAGCTGGTCTGGGCGACGGGATAACAGAAAACGCCGCCGGTGCGGTCCGGATCATCGCTGCTTTGCAAACGATCCATGTGCACGAGGTCCGGATGCAGGTGCAGCATGAGCGAAGTCTCCGCTTGGTTGGCATGGAGGTCGTCCGCGTCCTCGGTGTATTCCGCCCAGATCGAATCGGTCAGTTTGAAAACATGGATCAGGCCGACTTGCAGTTTGCCCAAATGCGCGAGGCGCAATTGATCGACGGCGACGCGTGCGGGCGCGTCATTGCCGAAGTGGGCATTGATGAAGAGGATTTTTTTCCAACCGCTGGCGACCGCCCACGCCGCGATTTCGCGCAGGCTGGCGATGAAGGTTTCATGCCGCAGGGAAAAGGTTCCCGGCCATTTGGGCGTGTGGCCCTGGGAAACCGTGTAGCGCAATGCGGGAAGCACCGGGACCTGGGTGAGAGCAGACGCCGCATGGCACACCGCTTCCGCTAACAGCGTGTCCATCGCGACGGGCAAGTGCGGACCGTGCTGCTCGGTCGCACCGAGCGGCAGCAGCAGGAGGCCGCCGTTTTTTTCGCGGAGTTCGGCGATCTCCGGCCAGGCGAGGTTTTCGAGGATGACGGGCATGATGGATGCGTGGTGTTAGTAAACCTGGTTGTGGCTTCCCGCATCGAGCAGGATGATGGTGATGAAGCCGCCCTCCTCGCGGTAGATCACGCGCAGGTCGTGACCGGCGGAGAAGGCGCGGAGCGATTTCATTTTGCCCTTGAGCGCATGGTCGTGGAGGGACGGGTCGGCGCGGTTGTTTTGGAACAGCATGAGGGCAGCGTCTATCTGCTTTTTTTGAAGGATGGATAGCCGGGCGTAGGCCTTCAGGAACGTTTTATGCGATGTGATCTTCATCCGGCTTCAAATCTCCGTTTCCGCGTTTTGATGCAGGTGGTCGATGAAATCCTCCATGCTGTCAAACGGGCCCACCCGATTCGCCGGGTCCTTGGATTCCTCCCAGGCGGCGAGGATTCTGGCTTCGGCTTCGGGTGAGAACTCGGGTTCGACTTTCAAGCGGAAGGGGATGCTGCGGGTCTTGGCGACCTTGGTGAAAAACATCCGGACCGCCGTGGTTGCATCGAGGCCGAGTTCGGAAAACACCTCGTCGGCGGCTTCCTTAAGGTCGCGGTCGATGCGGATTTGAAGTTTGAAGGTGGTGTCAGACATGGCGGAAAACTACCGCAAAAGTATCCAAAGGCAATTCAGAAGACTCCAATGGTCAAAAGAGGCGGGCATAGGTGTCGATTTCCCATTGGCTGACGCGCTGGTGGTATTGGCGCCATTCCTCGGATTTGTAGGTGATGAATTCGTTGCGCAGCTCGGTGCCGAGGATTTTTTCGACGAAGGGGTCGTTGGCGAAGGCTTGCACCGCTTCATCGAGGGTTTTCGGCAACTCGCTGATGCCGCGGGCGGCGAATTGTTCGGGCGTGAGTTCGTAGAGGTTTTCTTCCTGGGCCGGGCCGGGATCGAGATCCTCGCGGATGCCTTCGAGTCCGGCGGCGAGCATCAGGGTGGCGGCGAGATACGGATTGCAGGCGGCGTCGGCATTGCGGCTTTCGAAGCGGCCGCCGGCCATCGGCACGCGCACGGAGTTGGTGCGGTTGTTGCGGCCATAACTGTTGAAAACAGGTGCCCATGAGTAGTAGGACATGAGGCCCTTGCGGACGAGGCGCTTGTAGGAATTCACGGTGGGGGCGAAGGCGGCGCAGAGCGCGGGGCCGTGTTTCAGCACCCCGGCGATGAACTGATAGGCGAGCTTGCTCACGCCGAGGCCGCGCGGGTCGTCGGCGTGCGCGCATTTGAAAAGGTTGGAGCCATCCGCCAGGTCGTAGAGCGACATGTTGAAATGCGCGCCGCTGCCGGTGCGGTTGGCGAAGGGCTTGGGCATGAAGGTGGCTAACAGTCCTTCCTCGGCTGCGTATTGTTTGGCCATCAGACGGAAGAAGATATAGCGGTCGCACATGGTGAGGGCGTCGGCGTATTTGAAATCGAACTCAAACTGCGAGTTCGCATCCTCGTGGTCGA
>JBIPMR010000360.1:0-4631 GCA_044369025.1 Luteolibacter sp. | reverse complement strand
CCGCCGCTCCTTGAGGAAAGAGCGGCTTCGCAAGGAACACGGAGGGGCGATCTCCGAATCGCCCTGCCCATGGGGGGACGCTGGCAAGCGCTGCGCTCCCATCATGGGCTTCCCATGGGCATCGGCGGATCGGAGTCCGCCGCTCCTTGGGGGATTCATCCGCCTCTTTTCTGCCGGGAAAAATCCGGATTCCCATCCCCGGCCCGGCTGCGCTAGCATTGGCGGCACATGAGCTGCATTTCCGGATTCATTGGGGCTTTTGCGCTCGGATTTTTAGGCGTCCATGGGGCGTTTGCGGCGGATACGGGCTGGGAGCAACGTTTGGCCGAAACCTTTTCCGGACGCTGGCGGGAAATCCAAACCGAGCTGAAAGCGCTGACTCCGAAGTTGGCAAAACTGCCGGGCATCCCGATCGATGATCAGGGCGGCACCGGCGGTTACGCGGGGATTTATGCGTCGGCCTCGCCGTCCGCAGGGGAGATTTTCGGAGTGGAAGTGCGTTGGGCGGCGGCGGCGGTGGTGGATTTGGTGGCCTTGGTCCCGGCGCGGCGCTACGACGCGAAGGGTTTGGACGCGCAGTATGGCTTGCCGGATCTTTTCACGGTGGAGTTGATCGATGAAAAGGGCGAAGTGATCCGCCGCGTGGGCAGCGAGAGTCGCACGGGCAAGGATCCGGTGCGCGCGGGGCATCCGTTTGTTTATGAAATTTCGCCGCCGGTGTTGGCGGCCGGGTTGAGGATTTCCGCGAAGGGGTTGATTCCGGATCAGGAGGGTGAGGGCGGGTTTGTGCATGCGTGGGCCGAGATGTTGGCATTTTCAGGGGCGCGCAACGTGGCGTTGGGCGGCGAAGTGCGGAGTCTCGGCGGCCAGACTCCGTCGGCACCGTGGCAGTGGAATCCGGCGTTTTTGGTCGATGGCCAAACTCCGCTGGGTTTGCCCGAGACGCCGGCGGAGGCGCACGGCAATATCGGCTGGATTTCGGAGGGGCGCGAGCGGGCGGATCAGACGACGCTGTTGGCGGTGGATCTCGGTGAACCGGTCTTGTTGGATTCGGTGCGGCTGGTGCCGTCGAAGCGGCCGACCTCGGATTTGCCGAGCGGGTTTGGCTTTCCCAGGAAGTTGGAAATCAGGGTTTCCGAAACCGGCGAGGCCAAAGATCCGGCGAAATGGACAACGGTGGCGACGCGGGATGCGGGAAATCCGGGTCACAATCCGGTGTTGTTAGCCTTCGATCCCACCCGGGCGCGCCACGTCAGGGTGGTGGCCACGCAGTTGTGGAAGGTCTTCGATGAATACCCGGCGTTTTTCGCGTTGAGCGAGGTGGAAATTCTATCCGGTGAGGAGAATCTCGCGCTGGGGAAGGGAATGCATTCGCCCGACGGCATGATGAACCTGGTCGCCACCGGCGGGCGGGTGTGGAGCGCCGCCGCCCTGAGTGATGGCTTCGGGCCCGATGGCCGCTTGGTTCCCACACGCGAGTGGCTGGCTCAGCTCGACCAGCGGCTGCGGCTCGAAACCCGCAGGTATCAGCTGCGGGCCGAGGCCGCCCGATTGGTGGACCGCTGGCGCCGCACCGCGCGGCTCAGCCTCGCGATTCTGGTGGTGGCGGGCGCATTTCTCATCGTTGCCCTGCCGATCCGCTACCGCCTTCACGCCAATCGGGAGCTCACCCAGGTGCGCGAGCGCATCGCCGGGGATTTGCATGATGAAGTGGGCAGCAATCTCGGCAGCATCCAAATGTTCGCCGATCTAGCAGAGGGGCGCGCGGGTCCTTCCGACGAGTTGAAGCGGATCCAGCGAATCGCGGCGGAAACGGTGAGTGCCGTGCGCGACATCGTCTGGCTGCTGCGGCCGACGGGCGACCACCGCATCGGCACCGTCGAGCATTTGCGGGAAACCAGCTCGATCATGTTAGAGACGCTGGATTGCCGGTTCACCGCCAATGAAGAGGCGTGGCAGGTGGAGCTTCCCGAGGAATCGAACCGCGATCTGTTCCTATATTTCCGCGAAGCGCTCCACAACATCATGCGCCATGCCAAGGCCGCCGTGGTGGAAATCCGCGCGGAGAAATCCGCGGGCGGCTTCCGCTTGGTGATCGCCGACGATGGGGTGGGCATCGATCCGGAGCGGCTGGAGCGGCCCGCGACGTTGCGCGCCTTGCGGCAGCGGGCCGAGGCCTTGAAAGCCGATTTTCAAATCGAAAGCGCCCCCGGAAACGGCACCCGCCTCGCACTCACGGTGCCGCTGGAGCGGAAGCCGAAACGCTGGCGGGATGCGTTGGTCCGGCGCTCGACGGCGTCCTGATTTTCGGAAAACCTTCGCTTTCCGAGCCGCGTTCGACGGGTTAGGTTTTCCCCGCATGGCCCATTCAGCAGCATCCAAGGAGAAGCCGATCCGGCTGGTATTGATCGAGGATCACGCCGACTTCCGCGAGTCGGTGTCGATGGTGCTCGAAGAACGCGGCGGCTACCAATGCGTGGGCGGATTCTCCACCATGGAAGACGCGCTCGAGGCCTTTCGCGGCGGTCTGGTGACGGACCTGGTGCTGTCGGATTTGGGGCTGCCGGGCATGAGTGGCATCGTCGGCATCCGCAAAATCCGCGAATTGCTGCCGGAGGCTCGGGTGCTGGTGCTCACCGCTTTCACTGACAAGGCCAAGGTTTTCGCCGCCTTGGAGGCGGGCGCGCACGGCTATCTGGTGAAGGCCGGCAGCGCCACCCGCCTGATGGAAACGCTGGAGGAGGTCCTGTCCGGCGGCACCCCGCTCGACCCGAAAATCGCGGGCATGATTCTCCAAACCTTCCGCCAGCTCAGCCCGATTCCCGAGGCGGAATCGCTTTCCGCGCGCGAATGCGAGGTGCTCCAGCTATCCGCCAAGGGCCTGAACCGCCAGGAAATCGCCGATGAGCTCAAAATCAGCCAGCATTCGGCCACCGAATACATCAAGCGCAGTTTCGACAAACTCCACGTCCGCAGCCTGCCCGCCGCCGTCAGCGAGGCGATCCGCCGCGGATTCCTCGATTTGTCCTGATTTTACAAGGGCTCCCGCCGGTCCCGGATCGTGTCCCATTATTTAGTGACATGACAGAATCCAAATCATTCGGCATCTTCACCTCGTTGAGGCGATGGGGATCGTCTCGCCAGTTTAGTATTCATGACTAGAAATGGGGTCGCGCGAGTGCGCGGCCCTTTTTTCTTGCCCGCGAAGCGGGGGTGGCGGCGGTTTCCAACCGCCACGCCAATCCACCCATGAATCGGGTAGCCGGGCTTCGGCTTCACCTGAAATTCGAGGGATTTGGGCATGGCGGTTGGAAACCGCCGCCACGAGCTGCACCCGGCCGCCCCAGTTGCGAGTAACCACTTGCTCGCAAGTCGAATCCCTTTAAATTCCGTGCATCGATGCTGAAAAACCACTCTATCCGCCGCCTG
This sequence comes from Luteolibacter sp., assembly GCA_044369025.1. Lineage (GTDB taxonomy): Bacteria > Verrucomicrobiota > Verrucomicrobiia > Verrucomicrobiales > Akkermansiaceae > Luteolibacter. The sequence goes on along the minus strand of JBIPMR010000360.1, from coordinate 1,202 downwards.
TTAGCCGCAGGTCTCGTCTTGCCTGCCTTCATCGGATGCGCTCCGGCCGGCCCGAACCACGAGACGCCTGCGATGGAGTTGCCCGCTTCGTTTTCCCAAGGGGGAGTGAGTTGGAAACGGCAATCGCCCGACAGCCTGCCCGAGCCCCGCTCGTGGTGGCGGCTCTACAACGACGCCACCTTGACCACGCTGGTGGAGCGCTCGCTGGCAAACAACCAGGACCTCGCGGCGGGGTCGGCCCGCCTGCGGCAGGCGCGTGAAATCAGCAGGGGCGCACGCACGCTCTATTTTCCGGATGTGAACCTCGGTGCCGGAGCCGACCGCTCGAAAATCCGGCCGCGCGGCGGTAACGACAACGGATCGAGCATCGATAACGATTTCAGCGTGCCGCTGGATCTCAGTTACGAAGTCGATGTCTGGGGCAAAGTCGGCCGTCAGATCGAGTCCGCCCGCGCCTCGGAGGAAGCCACCGAGGAATCGCTCAACGCGCTGCGCCTGAGTGTCGCCGGCGAGGTCGCCCAGACCTATTGGGCGCTGCGGGCCGTCGATGCCGACCGCGCGCTTTTCAACCGCACGCTCGAACTCCGCCGCCGCGCGCTCAAGCTCCTAACTGACCAGCGCGACGCCGGAGCGATCAGCGGCCTCGATCTGTCGCGCGCGGAGACGGAAGTGGCGACCGCCGAGTCCGACCGGATCAGCCTCGATCGCGATCGTGTGGAACTCGTCAACGCGCTCGCCGTTCTATCAGGATCCGCCGCCACCGGATCGACGGTGCCGGATCGCGAGGACCTGCCAAAGCCGCCGTCGGTTCCGGTTTCCGTGCCATCCGAATTGTTGCGCCAGCGCCCGGACATCCGCGCGGCCGAGCGCCGCGTGGCCGCCGCCAATGCCGACATCGGCGTGGCCACCGCCGCGTTCTATCCCTCCATCGTGCTGAGCGCCTCCGGCGGCCTGAGTGCCACAAACCTGGGCGATTTGTTCAAATCCAGCTCGCTGATCTGGTCCTTGGGGTCCAGCGCCACGCTGCCGCTCACCAGCCAGACTTATCTGAAAGCCCAGCGCGATGCCGCCGTCGCCGCCCATGAAGCCGCCAGCGCGGAGTATCGCCAGACCGTTCTGCAATCGATGGGTGAGGTGGAAACCGCGCTGCAAGGGTCCTCCATTCTCGCCAGCCGCCAAGTCGCCCAGGAGCGGGCCCTGGC
>JBIPMR010000359.1:0-4634 GCA_044369025.1 Luteolibacter sp. | reverse complement strand
GGCTACATGTTGGACACTTATTTGACATGTTGATTACTTTTCAAATCAATAGAGAAGCCAGTCTTGGCCTGGCGCACCGGAATACACAGAATACACGGAAAATGAGTCAGTTGCAGGAGATCAGCCACCTACTCTCTTCTCTCTCTCCTTCCGTGTGTTCCGGGTATTTTGACTCAGGATTGGATGGCAGTTCGTCCATGTCCGCTTCGCTTCCATGGTGGTTCTCATTTCTGAATGACGGTGCGGGGTCAGGCGTTGGCTTGTTTTTGTTCGAACTCGGCTTTGGCGGCTTTGCGGCATTCGGCGACGAAGTGATTGCACGCTTCGCGGCAGAGCAGCGGGATGGCCTCGGGTTCCGGCAGGTCGCCGGGGATGCCGTTGAAGCGGCTGGCTTCGCTGTCGTCGAGCGGGGTGTCGGGGTCGATTTTCCAGAGGATTTTTTTGGCGCATTGGTGGGCGGGCCCGCAAACTTCCTGGACGAGCTTCTGGGCCCCGGCATCGCTGATGCTGCGGGCGAAGCGATACATGCCGGTCTGGCGGTTGAGTTTGTCGCGGAGGGTCTCGATTTCGAGGATTCCGCCTTGCTGGGCGAGGAACAGGCCGACGCAGGCGGGGTAAAATTGGTCGAGCGCGCGGAGCAGGTCTTCTTCGTTTTCCAAGGCCATCACCCAGCCGCGTTTGAGATTCACCTGGCCTTTGGTGAAGCGGTAGCTGCCGTCTTCGGCGTAAGTCGAGACGTCGCGGGCGTCGGCGGGACCCTCATGCAACTCGAGTCCGCCGAAGGCCGGCTCGGTGGATAAGTCGGCGTCGGCGTGGTGACACAGCACATAAGCGAAACCGTAAACGTTCGTTTGAAGCTCGATTTCGCCGATGCGATGGATGCCGGACCGGAGGAGATTACGGAGCTGGAGGGCGTGGGACATGCGGGGATGGAGAGATTTCAGGTTGGGATGAAACGGTTGTTTTAAAGCGGTTTGTGCGCTTGATCGAAGTCGTGGACCTGGTCGAGGATGACATCTGCCAACAGTCGTTCGGTTCCGATCGCCGAGCTGTAGTAGAGGGTCTTGCCGCGGAGGTGGTGGGGGTTGTGGCGGAAAACCTCGCGCTGGCTGGCGGCGGCGCCGACCTCGCTCTCGATGCCGAGCATGACGGGGATGTCCTGATAGGAATGGAGGCCGTCGGAGATGAAAAACGGGACGACCACGACGTTGGGGGTTTGTGACATTTTGTCCCACTCGGCAATGAAGGGCTGCTCTTCCATGTAGGCATCGGTCACGGCGGCGTAGCCCGCGTCGGAGGCGATGATTTGATCGACCTGGTCGCGGATGGCCTTGGTGGAGTTCTGGTTCAGGCCGGTGCCGTGGCCGGTGATGATGAGGGTGGTCTGGGCGGGATCGATGTCCGGCGCGACTTCCTTGGCGCGGCGGCGGATCAGCCCGGTCATCGAGGCATGGACGCCGACGGGCAGGCAGTAGTGGAAGGTTTTGCCACGGACGACGGTGGTGGGGCCGGTGAGGCCGAGTTCGCGCGGGATGACGTCCTGGGTGAAGTAGCCCTCGCTGATGAAGTCGGGGACGACGTAAACTTCGTCGGCGTCGAGCAGGTAGAAGGCCTCGCGCATCGACGGTTCCTCTTTCCAGAAGCAGCAATGGACCTCGGAGAACAAGCCGCGGCGGCGGATCTCATCGGCGTGGTCGAAATAAGGCGTGGAGGAATCGGGATTCTCGGTGGACCCGTGACCGACGATGAGCAGGGCACAGTTTGGCTTCGGCGCGATGGACATGCGGGGAAAGTGGCGGGCATGTGCCGGAATGCAAGAGTCGGTGAAATTGAAATTTGAATAACGCGCGGCAACATCCAAGGGTGGCGGCGGATGGAGCGACTTGCGAAGCTGGGAGTGTGGATGGACCGGGTGAAACGCGCGGGGCCGGAGGCGATGGCGGTGGACGAGTGGTTGCTGGCGACGGCGACCGAGCCGGTGTTGCGGGTGTATGAGTGGGAGGGCGAGTGGGCGAGTGTCGGGTATTTCGGGAAAGCCGCCGAGGCGCGGGAGGCGATTCCGCGGGTGAACTGGGTGCGGCGCTGGACGGGCGGCGGGCTGGTGGATCACCGGGCGGACTGGACTTACACGCTGGTGCTCCCCCACCCCGCGCCGCTGGCGATGGCGCGCGGGGCGGAGAGTTATCGGGCGATCCATGCGGCGCTGGCGGCGGCGTTGGCGGCGGAGGGCCTCGGCGCGCGCCTGAGCGGCGGTGATGGGGAAACCGGGGCGGCGTTGTGTTTTGAAAACCCGGTGCCCCACGATCTGGTGGCGGCGGACGGGCGGAAGTTGGCGGGCGCGGGCCAGCGCCGATCACGGCTGGGTTTGCTGCATCAAGGATCCGTGGCGAGTCCGTGCGACGCGGCGGTTTCGCAACTGCGGGCGGAGCGGCTGGCGGGTTTTCTGGCGGAGTCGTGGCAGCGGGTCGTGATCGGGCTCGATGAAGAGCGGATCGCGGAGAGCGTGGCGGGGCGCTATGGATTGGCCAAGTGGACGGAGAAGCGGTGAGCGGGACTTCTGCACGACCGGAGGGCAGCACCCGGAACGGCGGGTAAACGGCGGATTCCAGATAGGCTTTGAGATCCCGGGGAGGACTAGGCTCGGCCGATTTATGCAGCATGACGCTGTAGAATGAAGAAGAGCGAGGCGGGGGGAGGGCTGATCTTAATAGCTATTTCCCATACGGTCGCAGGAATCTTCGGTCCCAACGGGATCTTTCATCCCAGCCCGGCACGCAATGCCGGGTGTTTGGCATGGGCATGGGATTCCGCCATGTAAGAACGGTTCATGCCATGGGCGGCGACGGGAGTTGGCGACGACGGCTTCGGACATAGGCAACCTCTCCCGCATGAGGCGTCCCTTCGGGACGCACGGATTCCAAGGAATCCCGATCCGGCACTACGTGCCGGGCTTTGATGATCCGTCCCTTTGGGACGAAGAACAGGAAATGGGGATAGAGCCGAGGGCGGAGGGCGAGGCTGTCGTTGCGCAGGCCGGAGCGGTGGGATTCAGACTCGTGGGCGAGACGCCCACGCTCCTTGATCAACGTCAACGTCCGCCTTTTTTCACCCAGGAATCCTTGAGCGCGACGGTGCGGTTGAAGACGGGCTTGCTGCCGGGTTGGTGGTCGATGGAATCGGCAACGAAGTAGCCGGTGCGCTCGAATTGGCAGGAAAATCCGGGATCGACTCGGGCGAGCGATGGCTCGATTTTGGCGGTGAGCGTTTTCAGCGAATCCGGATTGAGCACGCTCATGAAGCCGCCCTCCGCGCCGTCGGGGTCCTCGACGGTGAAGAGCCGGTCGTAAATGCGGACCTCGGCATCGACGCCGGTGGCGACATCCACCCAGTGGATCGCGGCCTTGCAAACGACGCCTTCCGGGGTATCGACGCCGACGGTGCCCGGCAGGATTTCCGCGCGGATCAGGGTGACGTTGCCGTCCGCATCCTTGTCGAAACCGGTGCAATGGATGATGTGCCCGCCTTTGAGGCGGACATGGCGGTCCGGACCGAGGCGGAAAAACTTTTTCTCGGGGACCTCCATGAAGTCGTCGCGCTCGATCCACACCTCGGCGGCAATCGGGATTTCCCGCTGGCCCATTTCCGGGTCTTGCGGGTGATTGGCCACTTCCACATGGGCGAACGGCTCGGCGGACCAGTTTTCCAGGACCACTTTGACCGGGTCCAACACCGCCATCCGGCGCGGCGCGGAGTGATTGAGGAAATCCCTGACATCGAACTCCAACAGCGCCACATCCGTGGTGCCGTTGAACTTGGTGATGCCGACGCGTTTGCAGAAATGCACGACCGCTTCCGGCGGATAACCGCGGCGGCGGAGGCCGGAAATCGTCGGCAGGCGCGGGTCGTTCCAGCCGCCGACGTGGCCGGCTTGCACGAGTTCGAGCAGCTTGCGCTTGCTCATGACGGTGTAGCTGAGATTGAGGCGGGCGAATTCGATCTGGCGCGGCCGGGACGGCACCGGGCAGTGTTCGATGAACCAATCGTAAAGCGGCCGGTGGTTTTCAAACTCGAGCGTGCACAGCGAGTGGGTGATGTGTTCGAGCGCATCCTCCAGCGGATGGGCGAAATCATACATCGGATAGATGCACCACGCGTCGCCGGTGTTGTGATGGTGGGCGTGCATGACCCGATAGAGCACCGGATCGCGCAGGTTCATGTTGGAGGACGCGAGGTCGATGCGGGCGCGGAGCACGCATTCGCCCTCCTTGAAATCGCCGGCCTTCATCGCGGCGAAGAGCTGGAGGTTTTCCTCCACGCTGCGCGCGCGCCCGGGCGTCGGCGTGCCCGGAGTGATGGTGTTGCCCCGGCTCACCCGCATTTCCTCGGCGGACAGGGTTTCGACGTAGGCCTTGCCTTCGCGGACCAGGTGGATCGCACAATCGTGGAAAAACGTGAAGTAGTCGCTGGCGAAACACAGGTCGTCTCCCCAATCGAAGCCGAGCCATTTGACGTCGGCCTTGATGCTTTCGACATACTCGACTTCCTCCTTCTCCGGATTGGTGTCGTCGAACCGCAGATGGCATTTCGCCGCCACCTCCGCGTGCTCGCGGGCGATGCCGAAGTTCAGGCAGATC
>JBIPMR010000358.1:0-4640 GCA_044369025.1 Luteolibacter sp. | reverse complement strand
TGCTCCGTCAGGGGAGAGAGGAAATGAAGGCAGGTCCGTGAGTCCGCTGATGGATCCTGTCGCAACATTTTTCCAGAATTCCGCCCGCACCGGGCTTAGCGTGGCAGACGCGCCGCTCTTTGAGAGGGTGAGCTCGCGATCTTTATCGTCACCCCACCATCCCGGGTTGAGCGCGGTGAACGTCGATAAATTTTCCGACTGCTCGATGCGGTAGAATTTTCCGCTGAGTGTTGTGAAGGATAGTTGGAATTCATCAGGATTCGTAAGGAAAAAATCGGCAGCAAGATTGGGCTTGGACGTGGAGTCGAGCGGATCCGTGCCGGCGATCGACTCATTCAAGTTCGAGAAACCATCGCCGTCGCTGTCGTCAGGCGGCTGGAGTGCGCTGGCCTTGAAGCGCTGCTCCCAGACGTCACTCAAGCCGTTCGCGTTCGTGTCGAGGGCAGGGCATTCGCTGGCCAAAAGCGAGAGGAACAAAGGCAAGACGACGGAGGTTGGGATGGGTTTCATCAAAGTAGGAAACAGTTTTTTTGAAAATCAGCGGCAATCCTCAGAGGCTCGTGATGGGATTCGGTGGAAATCCTTGGCGCATGTGGCCGGGGGCGGCGAGGTTTCCCCGGTGGGGAGTATTGATTTTCACCGTCAGATTCTTGGGGTTTCCTCTCCATGGAAGATCGTCAGCGCGGAACTCGACATGGCGGCCTTCATCGGGTTGCTGGCTTGCGGCAAGGTCACCAGGGCGGCGGAAATCAAGCGTCTGGACTGGCAGACGGTTAGCAAGATCATGAAGGCGGTCGCGGAGCGGGGCTAGCTTCGGCGGGGAGACGCGGTCAACAAATACGCGGCCGTTCGCCTGGCCCACCGCCACCGCCTGACCTTGGGGGAACGCCCGCAGCGAGATGCTGGACAACGGCAGCAAGCCCACGGCGCTGACCGCGAGCAGCATCATCAGGCTGAGCGTCACCACGGGGGCGAATCCTCGGTAGCTGCGAGTGCGGGCGGACTGACTGGTCCGGAACGGGTGTCCGGTCGTCTTCGGATTTTTCAAATGATTGCCCAGAGAAGGGATGTTGGTTTTGTGACTGGATGCGCCCGAATCATGAGGAAATTTCCAGCGAATGATGCGGGCGGTTACGAAGCACATGGCGTGTGAGCATGATGAAGCCTGCCCGTGCCGTCCATCATGTGTTTACAGGAGATGGTCGCGCAATTTCGGAGGACGACTCATGGGACTTCCACTCGAGCGGGTGCCTCTTCGATGAATGGTGGCGGCGGCGTTCGTCACGGGAGTCCTTGCAATCAAGCGGGGGCGGCCTCGCAGGTGGTGACGGCCTCCGCCGTGGATCCCAAACGATGGTTGCACAAGAAGAAGCTGATCGACCTCAGCTACCGTAGCTTGCTGCGCTACCTTGATGAGCGTCAATACGTGCGGCGAATTCCCCGGCCCATGCCCGAGCCTCCGGACCGCGAACTTTGGGAAATCCACCGGGAGGCCTTCGCCCTGCAGCTGCTGGTGTTGTTGGAGGATGCCGGCTGTGAGGTTTTTTTCGGCGACGAAGCCGGATTTGAGGGAGATCCCCGGCCGCGCCAGAAATGGGTCAAGCGGGGGCGCGTCCGACCCAGGCCTATCAGGGAAGCCATCTCCGGCAGAACGTCATCCGCGCCCAGAGCCTGCGCGCCATCTACGGGGCTTGGGATGCGTTGAAAAATGTGGACAAGTTTTACCCGAACCACCGCCTCGGCTGGGCGGCCATCATCGCGGGCAAGCCGGAGTCGCGCCGTCTGATGGGTGACGTGATCCTCGCGGATCAGGATTTTCTCAAAGGCGTGGCCTATCCCGACCCGGCGGCCATGGGCAGTTCTGCCCAGTGGACACCTCCTGGAAAGTCCTTAGCCTGATCACGAATCAGTCAATCTCTCCCCGATTGATTCTTGAAATCCAGGCCACCCAAGCCGCCAAGAACCCAACCAAACACCATGAAAAACCGCAGACCCCTCATTTCAAGCCGCGCCAGCCGGAAGCTCGCCGGATCTTCCATCGTCTTCGCCTGCAGCCTGCTGACGCCGTCGGCCTTCGCCGTCGACTACACTTGGAACAACAGTGGCACCGATTTCGCGACCGATGGCCATTGGACGACGGCTGGCTTTCCGTCCGACAGCCTCACGGCTGACAAGGCGGTCTTCGCCGCCGCCACCACTGCCATTCCATCGATCGCCGGCGACCGCTCGATCACCGGCATCGATTTCCAAACCAACGGCGGCGCGGAGTTGGCCTCCGCCGCGAATGCCATCCTCACCCTCGGCACAGGCGGCATCGACGCCACCACCCAAATCTCCGGTGCCAATACCGTGAGCGTGGCCAACCTCAAGATCGGCGCGGCGCAGACTTGGACGCTGTTCAGCAACACGGCATCGAGCGCCACCAACAGCACTTTTTCGATGACCTCCAACATCGATCTCAACGGCCAGAACCTGACGGTTACTCCCAACCGCAACAGCACCGGAAGCAATGGCAGCGTCAACCTGAGCGGCACCATCAGCGGCAGCGTCGGCACCCGGTTGAGACTTGCTGGCACTTCAGCCTTCCGTAACACCCTCAATCTCACCGGTGCCAATACCCACACCGGCAAGACGGATATCCATAGCCTAACGGTGACTGCCAACTCCCTCGCGGACAGCGGCACCTGTGCTCTCGGCTTCGGTGATCTCGTCCTCGGAGATACCGGCACCACCGCCGGGGTGGTCCTGACCTTCCAGAACCTGGCGGCGGACGGCAGCACCAGCCGCCTGGTCACCACCAGTGCCAGAACCACGGTGACGCTGAGGAACAATGACGCTGACAACACGGTGGCGTTCACCAACCCGGGCAACCTCGACACGGGTGTGAGTTCGAGTTCCAACTGGACCTTCAATCTGGACGGCACCAACACGGGGAACAACACCTTTGGCCAGGTCATCAATGAACGTTTGGGCACCGGCGTCACCAACTTCACCAAGAGCGGCGCCGGCAAATGGGTGCTCACCGGCACCAACACCTACGAAGGTCTCACGACCATCGCCGGCACCCTGCAGGTCGCCTCCATCGGCGCGGGTGGAGTTCCCGGCAACATGGGTGCCGCAAGCAATGAGGCAGCCAAGCTGGTGATTTCCAACACCGGCATTCTCCGTTATACGGGTGCTGGCGAGAGCACGGACCGTCTCTTCACTTTGAATCATAATGCCGCCGGGGCGAACATGGCGCTCGATGCTTCCGGCGATGGAGCCATCGCCTTCACCAATCCCGGCACCATCGCCCAAGGTGCGACGGCCGATGTGACGCGCACCTTGAAACTGACCGGCACTAACATGGGTGACAATTCCATCGCCAGCATTATCGGCGACAATGGCATGGGTGCGGTGTCCATCCTGAAATCCGGCATCGGCAAATGGACCGTCACCGGCGTTAACTCCCACACCGGCGGCACCACCATCGATAACGGCACGCTCACCCTGACCGGAGACCAGTCCGCCGCCAACGGAGGCTGGCTGCTGCGTGGTTATGGCGATTCGGGCACCTCGCAGGGGGTCGCGGCCACCATCGTCAATTTTGAAACCGGTTCCACCATCGCGGTCGCCAGCGGCAAGACGGTCACCATCGGTGGCACGGGCGGGACCTTCCCGCAAAGACTGACAAACAAGGGTGCCGCCACCAACGACGGCGCGCTGTTGATGCGGCGGGCCGCCTTTCTGAATATCGAAGACGGGGCAAGCTGGACCCAGTCCGGCAGCATGACTCTGTCGGGTCGATTCGGATTTGGTGCCAATCTCACCGTGAAGAGCGGTGGCACGTTCCATCATACGGGGGCATCCACGGTGAAACTGTTTACCAATGGTGATGGCAACGAATACTGGACGCAGTTGAACATCGACGGCACCGGCGTGTTCAATACCGGCACGGGCTTCGAGGATGACAATTCAGCCGGAACTTCGAGGGTTAGAAAATCCATCAGCCTGACCAACGGCGGCACCCTCAAATTGACGGCTGGCGTCACCGCCCTGACCAACCAGGTGCAGTTCGCGCTCGGCACCGGCGGCGGCGTGATTCACACCAACGGCTTCGACACCACCTTGTCCGGCGTCGTCACCGGCACCGCCTACACCGTGACGACCGCCACCACCATCATGACCTACGCCACCGACGGCAGCAGCACGACGGTGCCCAATTCCACGCCTGACCCTGTTGGGACCACCATCCAGACCAACGGCTACGGCCAGGGTTCGGTGGGTGTCACCGGCATCGGCGGGCTCACCAAGGACGGCGTGGGCACGCTGACCCTCTCCGGCGTCAACAGTTATGCCGGCGACACGACCGTTTCCGCCGGCACGCTGTCGCTGGGCAACACCAATGCCGGCAACGACGCATCCACCGTCACGATTGCCACCACTGGCGCGATCCTCAATCTAACTTACGGTGGCACTGATACCGTGGAGCGGTTATCCATCGGAGCCACCGAGATGGACCCGGGTGTTTACGGGAAATCCGGATCGGTTCTTCCCGTCATCGGTATCCCGCAAATCACCGGCGACGGCACACTGACCGTCACCGGCAGTGTCAGCGGTTTTTCCGTTTGGATCAACGGCACCTTCGCCAATGGCACGGT
>JBIPMR010000357.1:0-4649 GCA_044369025.1 Luteolibacter sp. | reverse complement strand
GCTGCTGGTTTTGGACAGCACTTTGAACGTGAAGATGGTGAACCGGAGTTTTTGCGAGTTCTTTCGCACTCGGTCTCAGGATACTGAGAACAAAAGCATTTACGAGCTGGGTAAGGGGCAGTGGGACCTGCCGGCTTTGCGCGAGCTGCTGGAAAAACTTCTGCCCACCCGCTCGCCCTTTGAAGGATTCCGGGTCGAGCACGAATTCCCAGAAATCGGCAAAAAAGAATTGCTGCTCAACGCTCGGTCCATGAACGCCCCGGGCCATCAGAACCAATGGATTCTGCTGGCCATGGAAGATATCACCCCATCCAAATAAATGATCATGAAATCCTCCTCCCCCCATTCCCCCGCCCGCCTGCGGTCCAAAGGTCGAAAACCCACGAATGACCGGCTGTCGTCCTCGATGACGATGGCCGCTCCCGCCGGCCGCCGGTTGCATTCCCTCCCGATATTGTCGCTTCTGGACGAGCAGCGGGAAAACCTCATTCTGCTCAAGCTGCAGAACGATCAACTGCGCGAGGTGCAGTCCGAGCTGGAACTAACGCGCCAGCGGTATGCGGATTTGTACGAACTCGCCCCTGTCGGATATGCGACTTTTGATGCCAGCGGCTGCATTCGCGAGATCAACCAGACGGCGGCCCGCCTGCTCGGGGTCGCCGCCTCCTCGTTGCTCTGGAAACCATTTGTCAGAAGGGTGGTGCCGGAAGACCGGCAGGAGTTTCTGGCGCTGCTTTGGCAGTGCCGACGCAGCAATACCCCCCTCGTCAAAGTCTTCGGAGTGCAGTCGGGTGACGGAACCACCTGCCAGGTGCAGTGCGTCATCACTCTCGCTCCGGAACCCGGCCCGGAGGGAGCGTGCTATCACGTGGCGCTGCTTGACATCACGAAGCAACATGAGGTGCAATTGGCCTTGCGGCGCAGTGAAGCGAAGTTTGGGTTGCTGGCGGAGAACAGTACCGAGGTCTTCTGGTTCCTAAATCTCGATCCCCTGCATTTCACTTACATCAGCCCCGCCTTTGAGCGTATCTGGGGGTTTCCGGTCGAGGAGATGCTGGCTGATCATACGCGGTGGATTCAATCCGTGCATCCGGAGGACCGCGCCAGTGTCACCAGGCAGTTTTACGACTGGGTCGAAGGCGCGGCTGAATCATTTGTTTGCGATTATCGGATTATTGGGCGCGACGATGAGGTTCGATGGATCTCCACGCGCGGCAGTGCGCTGCCTACACAGCCGGGGCAGCCCCGCCAGCTCGGGGGGGTCGCGCGTGATATTAGCCACCGCAAAAAAACAGAGGAAGAATTGCGGCAGTCTGGTCGCTTTGCCTTGTCCACCCTCGAGGCCGTGCCTGCCGGTTTGGCGGTTCTTGACGAAGAAGGAATGATTTTAAGTTCCAATGAGTCGTGGAATACGCTGGTGCTTGCTGGCGCCGGATCTTTTCATCATTGTGCGCCGGGCACCAACTATTTGCAGGCGTGTGCGGAGGTGGCTGTTGACGGCGGGGATGCGCCGCTGCGACTTGCTGACGGCATTCGCGACGTGATCAACGGTCTTCGGACGCGGTTTGTCATGGAATTTTCTGCTGGGGTCGGCGGGGATCGGCGCTGGTTCGTCACTCATGTCACCGTGATGCGGGGCGACGGGCCGCGCCGTGTGGTGGTAGCTCATCTCGATATCACCCTGCGCAAACAGGCGGAAAAAGGCATTCGCCGGATGAATGATGAACTCGAGCGCCGGGTGGGCGAGCGGACGAGGGAATTGCAGGCGGCTAATGATGTATTGCAGCGGGAAATGGCTGCTCGTTTGCGGCTGGAGGAGGAAATCCTCGAGATCAGTGAATCCGAGCGCCAGCGCATCGGTCAGGACCTGCATGACGACCTCGGCCAGCAAGTGGCCGGTGCCGTCTTTCTGAGTCAAGCCCTCGCTCGCGAGCTCACGCTGCTTTCGTCGCCGGCCGCTCAGAGCGCCAGCCGGCTCATGGAAACACTGCAAAGAGCCCTCGATCTGACCCGGACACTGGCCCGCGGATTGCATCCGGTCGCTATGGAAGTCGGCGGCTTGAGTCACGCTCTCTCGGAGTTGGTCGAAAAAACATCCCAGTTGTTCGGGAACCACTGCGAATTTTCCTGTCCACAACCGGTCAGCGACCTAGACAACACCCAGGCCACTCACCTGTACCGCATCGCGCAGGAATCCGTGACCAATGCCGTCAAACATGGACAGGCCAGTCACATTGCCGTGAGCCTGACCGAAACACCGCTGACGCTGGTTTTGACCATTCGGGACAATGGTACCGGGCTCAGTCACCCGGCACCCAAGGCCGAGGGCATGGGGCTGCGCATCATGCGCTATCGTGCCGATATCATCGGCGGGAACCTCACTCTGGCCTCTCCCCCCTCCGGTGGCACCACCGTGACGTGCACACTGCACAGACCTTTGAAGTCAAACTCCACCAACCACTAACATGCCCCCAAAAAAATTAGAAAACTCTGGAGCGAAATCACCGCGGATTTTCATCGTCGATGATCATCCTGTTTTCCGAGAGGGGTTGTCCAAGGTCATCGGACAGGAGCCGGATTTGGAAGTCTGCGGGGAGGCGGATACCGCTGCCGAAGCATTTTCCAAAATCGACGCCTTGGCGCCTGATCTGGTGATGACTGACATCGGTCTGCCGGGCAAGGGCGGTCTGGAGCTGATTCAGGACATTCATGCCATTAATCCGTCTTTGCCGGTGGTGGTGGTTTCGATGCACGAGGAAAAGCTGTATGCGGAGCGGGTCTTGCGGGCCGGCGGTCGTGGATACGTGATGAAACAGGCCGGTCCGGCCAAAATGCTACAGGCCATTCGTACGGTGCTGTCCGGCCGCATCGCAGTCAGTGAGGCCATATCAGCCGGGATCCTCGATAACCTCTCGCGCCCGCCGGCCAAGGACGGCGGTCCGGCCATGGGCAAGTTGAGCAATCGAGAGTTCGAAATCCTGCGTTTGATCGGGCAGGGGAGGGACAGTCATAACATTGCCGAAGCACTCCACCTCAGCATCAAAACCGTGGACACGCACCGGGGTAATATCCGGATTAAACTCGGCCTAAAGAATAGTACCGAGCTCATCCACTACGCCGTACGATGGGTGGGGGACGAAGTGTGACCTCTAGAGCGCGGACGTTCGTTGAGAATAGGCAGTATCCAGAGTCAGATTTTTTCTGAAAACCGGCGGGGGAAACCTCCAATTGTTGAGATCGCCCCAGACGCTATGATGTCAATCATAAGCAAGGCCGCCCAGGACGCTGGCACCATACGTGCCATTCCCCTTTCCCTCCCAAAAATTTCATGGACCCCGGAGGCGGATGTATCCCTTCCTCCCCACACCCTCTCCGGGGCTCCATGGAACCGTTCATTCCCTGCGGGGAATATCCCGCGAATCAGCGAGTCACCAGGTGGCGATGGCGAATCTAGCTCAGGGTCCGGGGAAGGTCTGTAAGAGTGCCGCCCGATGCGGCGTTCCTTCGGGACGCACCATTTGTCACCGGTCCCGGTTCGGTCATTTGATCCGTCCGCGGCGCAGTCAGGCGCACCGGGTCGTGTGTTGAAATGACCATCGTCCGCAGGATTAGGTGGTCAGAAATAAGATGAAAAATGACTTAAGCAAAATGAGTGAATATTATGAGATGTTTTGCTATCTTGTGAAATGGGCGGGTTGTGAGATGATAGTTATGTAAGTTAGTCATTAACTTATGCTGATATCATGGTCTCTGGAGATGGATGCGCCTCCCCTCCTCCTCGTTCTGTCTCTAGAGTGCCATGGTATCCGCCTTATTTCCGGCCACGATATCATCCACATTACACATCCCGACCATGCCTCTCTCACCGTCTTCTGTTTTGCCTTTGTCGTCCTTTTCTGCCCAGCCTGCCGTGATTGATTGCGGGGTGGATCAGCTTGCCGTTGCGGCCGTTGTGCACGCGCCCCGCACGCAGGTCTTTGAGCGGTGGCGCCGCTTTGATGAGTTTCCGCATTTTATGAGGGGTGCGGATGACGGTCTGACGGCGGGTGGCAGCCGCATGGTATGGCGCATCCGGTTCGACTGTGGGTGGTATCCATGGGACGCCGAGGTGAATCTGTTCTCGCTGGACGATGGTATTTTCTGGCAGCACAACGGCGGGGGGCGGCCTTGCCGCAACGCCGGAAGCGTCGTGTTCAAGCCGGAGTCGGATGGCGCGACACGGATTATTATCTCCTGTGAATTCCAACCGCCGGTGGGCGCCGGTCCGCTGGCGGAGTCGCTCGACTCGCTGGCCGTTCGCTTGCGGAGTGGGCTGGAGCGGTTTTACCCGGTCGCGGTTCAGGAGGCTGACGTCACGGCGGATGGAATGACGGGCCCCGTGATTAGCGATGGTCTCGAACTGCCTGATTGGAAACCACGTGGTTGCGGATTGTTTCATTACGCGCCGATACCCGCTTAGCATTCGAGGTCGGTCCGGGTTTTTTGCCAGCATCTGCCCCGGTGGGGCGGATGCTGGCGCGTCCGTTTTTATTTCGGCGCCATCAGGCCATGAGACCATGAGGCCACTGGTGTGTGGCGACAACTAAATGCGGGCGCAGACCGCCGCCGATTCCGCTGCCTCGCCGTTGGGGGCGAGGTTTTGGTTTGGC
>JBIPMR010000356.1:0-4658 GCA_044369025.1 Luteolibacter sp. | reverse complement strand
CCGCGGCCACGGACCGAGGTGATCGATCAGACTCGGATTGTCCGGCGGGCGTGAGGCAAAGCCGAAATTGGTCCCCAATCCGGCATTCACCGCCATCGCAAATATCAGATAGATCACCGACCAGCCGAAAATCTCCAGCGGCCCCTTCCAAAACGGCTGCAAAGGCCGCCAACCGGTCACGATCGGCAGATACAGCGCCGTGGCGACGATCGCGAAGTGTTGGATGAAAAACATCACAAACGGAAAGTGCGGGAAGCCGACCGAAATGGCGGGTGTTAGAAGCGCTTGGAAGGTGGCGGCGAGGCCCCAGAAGTAGGTCATCGCGCACAGCAGCGGGCGCTTCGTCAGCAGCGCGAAACCGGCGGTGAAGGCGGCGATGTCGCAAAGGTGCAGCGGCAGGTAGTTGTCCAAGGACTTCGGCGCATCGAGCGACAGCCACGCCAGCAAACTGAGCGGGAACGAGCTCAGGTTGAGGAAAATCAGCAGCGCCGTGGCGAACCTCCGGTTTCCGCCGCCTTTTTTGCCGGCGATGAGAAATGCGGCGACGACCGCAAATCCGATCACGGCGGTGATCAGGTGTTCCTGCGAGAATGTCTGGAACGGACGCGGCATTTGCGAATTATTCCAGCGGGCCGATCTCGGCGATGGCCGGCTTCTGGTTTTGGAAAATCTCGCGGGCGATCGTTTGCACGTCCGCATCCGTGACGGCCATCACACTGGCGCGCCACTCGGCGGGCGAGGGGATTTTGCCGAAGTCCAGCACGCCCTCGCCGGCCCACGCGGCATGGGCGGAGGTGGTTTCGAAGGCGAGTTTGCTCTGCGCGATGGCCAGGCGTTTGGCCCGGTCGAGCTCGCCCTCGCGCGGGCCGTGGGCGATCAGATCGTCGATCTCGCGGAAAATGCAGGCGAGTGCTTCTTCCCGCGATTCGGGGTCCAGCCCGGCGCTGATTTCGAAGGCTCCGGTTTCGTCGAAGAAGGTCACGTCGCTGCCGATCTGATAGCACAAGCCGCGCTCCTCGCGCAGTTCGAGAAACAGCCGCGAGCTGGCGGATTCCCCGAGCATCGTGCTCAACAGCCGCAGCGCGTGCCGCGACTCCGCATGGCGGCCGGGCGTATGCCAGGCGAGCGCGAGCTGGAGCTGGTCGGTTTCCCGCGAGTCGCGGACCTCGCCGGCGGGCGTGCTTTCGCGTTCGAATCTAACGAAATCTAGCGGGGCATGGAATCCGGGTGGCAGGTGCGGTGTGATCATCGCCAGCACTTCGTCCATCGTGAACGGCCCGGATGCGGCGATCACCACGTCGTTTCTGAAGTGATGGCGGTTCCTGAAATCCAGCAGGACCGCGCGGCTGACTTCCGCGATCGACTCGACCGACCCGGAAATCGCGTTGCCTAACGGATGCTCGCCCCACAGCGCGTTCGAGATCAGGTCCCCGATGTGGTCGGCCGGGGATTCGCGATACATCGTGATTTCCTCACCGATGACCTCGCGCTCGAGAGCGATTTCCGCTTCGGGAAACGTGGCGTGCCAGACCATGTCCGAGACCACATCGGCGAGCAGCGGCATCAGGTCCGCCTCGCCGCGGCCTTCGTAAACCGTCTGGTCTTCGGAGGTGCAGGCGTTGAGTTGTCCGCCGGCGTTTTCAATTTCAAAACTCAAATCCCGGGCGCTGCGGCGGGCGGTGCCCTTGAAGACCATGTGCTCGACGAAGTGCGCCAAGCCTGCGGGCAGGCCGGTTTCATCGCGGCTGCCGGCCGGGATGTAAATGGAAAGCGCGGCGCATTCCGAGTCCGCCAGAGTGGCCACCGCCAGTCGCGGGCCGTTAGGGATTTGCCGCCATTCGTAATTCGCCTTGTTCATGTCAGGTAACGATTGCCTCCGCCAGCACGAGATCCGCCGGGGTGGTGATTTTCAAATTGGGATGGGTGGACTCGACGAGTTTCACCCGCACGCCGATGGCCTCCAGCGCGGAAACCTCGTCGGTGACTGCTAGATTTCCGTCAGCCACCGCCGCATAGGCGCGCTTCAGGATGTCCACGGCAAAGATTTGCGGCGTTTCCATGAACCACAGGTTTTCCCGGGATACCGCTTGATGGGAAAATCCTTCGTCATCGGCGCGCTTCAGGGTTTCCGTCACCCGCCGCGCCAGGGCGGACGCCCGATGGACTGCAGCGGCGGCCACGCAGCGGTCGATGTCCTGCGGATCTATCAAAGGCCGCGCGCCATCGTGGACGGCGACGTGGCTGGATGAAACCCGCGCCAGGCCGGCGGCCACCGAGTCCTGGCGGTTCGCCCCGCCATCGACGCGGATCACCGGTTTGTCGGACTGCACGCCTTCTAGCAGGTGCCAGCGCTCTTGCGGGCAGACGACGACCACCGATCCGATCGACTTGGCTGCTAGGAACGCCTCCAGCGTGCGCCGCAGCACGGGCACCCCGCGGATTTCCGCCGCCAGCTTGTCGAAGCCCATGCGGCGGCTGCTTCCCGCAGCCACGATGATCGCCGTGCAGGCAAGAGGTGAGTGTGGGACATCCATGGGCGGCGCAGTCTTGCAGCGCCTTTTGCCCTGCGCCAGTAAAATGCCGGGCTGCCGGAACGGGCCTCGCAGACAAATAAAAACCCCGCCTTTGCAGGCGGGGTTGATTAACCGAACGGGGATGGCGGAGCGGACGGGACTCGAACCCGCGACCTCCAACGTGACAGGCTGGCGCTCTAACCAACTGAGCTACCGCTCCATGTCCCGCTCGGGTGGCGGAAGCTATTTAGCGACCCGGGCTGGTGCAATACCTTTTTTACGCTTTTGCGAAATTTTTCCGCGCGGGTGGATTTTCTCACGACAACGCTTCGATCACGGCTTCCAACGACGCCAGATCCTCGACGGAATGCACGGTGACCTCCTTGTCGATTTTTCCAACAAGTCCGGCGATGACTTTGCCCGGGCCGAGTTCGAGGAAGGTGCGGTGGCCCATGGCGATGAGCGCTTGGACGGACTCGCTCCAACGGACCGAGCCGGTCACCTGGCTTTCTAACAGCCGGCGGATCTCCGCAGGCTCGGAAACCGCCGATGCGCCGAAATTGCAGACCACCGGGATCGAAGGGGGCTGCATGGCGATTCCGGCGAGCTCGATGGCGAGTTGGTCCTGCGCGCTTTGCATCAGGCGCGAGTGGTAGGCGCCGGCGACGTTGAGTTTGATCGCGCGGCGGATGCCGAATTCCTTGGCGCGGGCGACCGCGTCGTCGATCCCGGCGACGGTACCTGACAGCACGATTTGACCCGGAGCGTTCAGGTTGGCCACATCCACATCGGCTGCAGCGGCGAGCGCGCGGACTTGATCCTCATCGCCGCCGATCAGCGCGGCCATCGCTCCTTCGGTGGCGAGGCAGGCTTCTTCCATGAACGCGCCACGGCGGGCGACCAGGCGCAGGCCGTCTTCGAATGAGAAGGTGCCGGCGGCGGCGTGGGCGGTGAATTCGCCGAGCGAAAGCCCGGCGGCGGCGGCGGGTGCGAAATTTGGCAGGCGTTCGCGGATCATTTCCAGCGCGATCATCCCGTGGAGATAAAGCGCCGGTTGGCAGAACGAGGTTTTCGTGAGTTCTTCGTCCGGCCCGTGGAACATGATGTCGGAAATGGAAAACCCGAGGGCCTGATCCGCCTGCTGCACCAACTTGCGCGCGGTGGCCGAATTTTCGACCAGATCCTTACCCATGCCCACTTTCTGGGCGCCCTGTCCGGAGAATAAAAGAACGATTTTGCTCATGTCGCCTGAGATTTAGGCGGGAGGCTTGCAGAGGGAAAGAGGAAATCGCCGGGGTTTAAGGATTCAAATTTCGGCAGCACCAAAGGTGCGAGACCCCTCAGCCCCGGCACTCTGGCTTCGTGAAGAATCCAAAGCGGTGTCGCCGCTGCGGTCCTTTGGACTGCGGTGGGAAGCGAAGCGCCACACCGCTTTGGATGATTGGGCAGCCCCGGCACCTTACCTTCGTGAAGAATCTAAAGCGGTGTCGCCGCTGCGCTCTGCCACCGCACTCCATGCATGGGCGGCCCTATGGACTGCGGTGGGAAGCGAAGCGCCACACCGCTTTGGATGATTGGGCAGCCCCGGCACTCTGGCTTCGCGAAGAATCCAAAGCGGTGTCGCCGCTGCGCTCTGCCACCGCACTCCATGCATGGGCGGCTCAGAGCCCGGCTTCGGCGAGGCGCTCGTCCATCTCGGTTTTCTGGAGTTCGTTGGTGAATTCGTAAAGATCGCCCGCCACCACTCCGGTGAGGTTGTGCGAGGTGAGGCTTCCTGCTGCTCACGGAGTTTCTGCTCGTAGAGCTTGGAGCGCAGGATCTGGAGCGCCATTTCCTTGTTCTTGATCTGCGAGCGGCCGTCCTCGCAGCGCACATAGAGACCGGTCGGTAGGTGGAAAATCTGGACCGCGGATTCGGTGCGGTTGACGTGCTGGCCGCCCGCTCCACCGGCGCGGCAGACTTCGATGCGGAGGTCTTCCTGCTTCAGCTCGACATCGACTTCTTCAGCCTCCGGCAGCACCGCGACGGTGACGGTGGAGGTGTGGACGCGGCCTTGGGTTTCGGTGGCTGGCACGCGTTGGACGCGGTGGACGCCGGATTCGTATTTCAAATAGCGGAACACTTCCTGGCCGGTCACTTTCAAGA
>JBIPMR010000355.1:0-4680 GCA_044369025.1 Luteolibacter sp. | reverse complement strand
GGAATCGAACCCGCATGTCTAACTTGGAAGGATAGCGCTTTACCACTAAGCTATGCCCGCGCTGTCGATATGGAGTTGAGCCGTCTGGTGGACCCCTAGCAAGTCTTTTTTGTCGTTTTCTCGATTTTTTTCAAGTCGCTTGGCACCGCAGGGAGCGAGCGTCGCCAGGTAGCTGCCGCGCACGGGTGGCTCCGGGGAATTTCACCTCGGCCCGCAGTCAGAGGCCCGTTGGATGATCGATGAACGACCAAGGAATGCCTTGGTTTTTGGCCACACGCTCCGCCAGCGCCCGGACGCCAAAGGTTTCAGTCGCGTAATGTCCGCCGTAAAAAAGGTTGATCCCCAGTTCCTCGGCAAGGGAGAAACTCCAGTGGGGGCCTTCACCCGTGATGAAGGAATCCACACCCGCAGCCGCGGCCTTGGCGACCTCACCGCCTGCTCCCCCGGTTACGATTCCCACCCGCTTGATCATTGGCGGGCCGCCGGGGCAGTAATGGACCCGCCCGCCGAGCGTGCTCTCGAGCACCTGCAAAAGGGCCTCGCGCGACCCATTCCAAGAGCCGCGAAGGCCCAGGGAAAGGCCTTTTTGATCACAAAACGGCTCCAAGTCCTCCACGCCGATGGCCTTGGCGAGCTGGACATTGTTGCCTAGCTGCGGATGCACATCCAAGGGAAGGTGGGAGGAGTAAATGGCAAGGCCGGCATCCATCGCGAGTTTGAGCTTGCGGTAAAAAGCGCCGGTCACGGGCTGCGCGCCTTGCCAGAACATCCCGTGATGGACGATCAGCAATCCCGGCCCGCCCTCGGCGGCCGCCTGGATGACGGAGAGCGACGCATCAACTGCGGCGACGACCCGCCCGATTCGGCCGGCGTTGGCCAGTTGCAGACCATTCATCGCACCCGGGTAATCAGGAATGGACGAAGTCTTCAATTCCAATTCCAAAAAGGCGACCACGTCATCGAGCGAAACCATGCCGGGATTCAATCATGCCGACTCCAGATTACAACATCCGGTGTCAGGCTGATTTCCATGCCGCGGGAAAATTCCTCAAGGTCCTTGGGCAATTCAGCCTGCCATTCGAGCATTTTTCCACTCCGAGGAATGCTCAAGCTTGCGGCGTGAAGCGCATGGCGCGGCAAAATCAGGCGCTTTTCCAGATCCAGCGTCCAGCCTTCAGCCATCCAGTCGAGGTATTCCGAGCCATCTCCGGAATAAAGTTTGTCCCCGACGATGGGAAATCCGCAATGAGCGAGGTGCACGCGGAGTTGGTGCATCCTTCCGGTTTCGGGAAAACAACGGATCAGCGAGAAATTTCTGCCGCCCCTCTGGAATCTTCGCTCCACCCGGAAGCGGGTTACGCAGGCGCGGCCAAGGGGACTTACCACTTGCTTCACCCAGATTGCCGATGGCCCCAAATCTCCGGCGCGGGCGATGGATTCGTTGCATTGCCATTCGTCAAGGTCCGGCCAGCCGGTGACGATCGCCAAATATTCCTTCACTGCCTCGCGCCGCTCGAAAATTCCGCCCAACTCGCGGGCGGCGGCGGTGGACTTGGCGACCAGGACCAGCCCGCTGGTTTCGCGGTCAAGACGGTTGACGATGCCGAGGCGGCAACCATTGGCGATTTCGTAAGCGAGCAATTGCTCCAGCCCGCCGAGCAAGGTGGGCTCGGGCTTGCGGTTGGCCGGGTGCACGATCAAGGGCGCGGGTTTGTCCACCACGATCCAGTCGTCGGACTCGTCGATCACTTTGAAATTGACGACCACTTGAAGGCTCATGGCGGAAAATCAAGGCAGCTCAGGCCCAGCAGAAAAGCCAGAGACCCGAACGAACGAGCCTCTGGCGATTGTAAAAACGGACCAATCCTAGAGACTAGGACTTGTAGCGGAGACGCTTCTTGTGGCGGTTCTGCTTCATGCGCTTTTTGCGCTTGTGTTTATTGATCTTGGTCTTACGGCGTTTCTTGATGGAGCCCATGGCGTTTGCGTTCGGGGTTAGGTGGTGATGAAAGGATTAAGGGACGATTTTATTGAGAGGATATTCGATAATCCCCTCAGCCCCCAGACGCTTCAGTTCGGGGATGATGTCCCTGACGACGATTTCGTCAATCACCGTCTCGACAGCAACCCAACCTTCTTCGGAAAGTTGGGAAATCGTCGGGCGGCGGAGTGAAGGAAGTTTTTCGATCAATTCCGGCAGTCGGTCGGCCGGAAGATTCATTTTCAGGCCGACTTTGCCGCGGGCGCAGAGGGCGGCCTTGAGCAGCAGGGCGATGCGGTCCATCTTCTCCTTTTTCCAAGGATCCGCGGCCGCAGCATGGCTGGCGTAGAAGTGGGGAAACGAGGTCAACAGCGTGTCGACGATGCGCAGGCGGTTCGCCTTGATCGAAGAACCGGTCTCGGTGACATCGACGATGGCATCGACCAGATCGGGAACCTTCACTTCGGTCGCGCCCCAGGAAAATTCGACTTCCGCCCGGATTCCACGCTCTTTCAAATAACGCTGGGTGATGCCCACGCCTTCGGTGGCGATGCGTTTGCCTTCGAGATCTTCCGGTTTGCGGATGGGCGAATCCTCCGGGACGACCAGCACCCATTTTGTCGGGCGGGTGGTGGCGCGGGAATACGGAAGCTCCGCGAGATCGATCAAATCCACGCCGTTTTCGTAAGCCCAATCGTAACCGGTGATGCCGCAATCGATGAAACCCTGGCCGAGATAACGGCCGATTTCCTGGGCGCGGATCATGTAAATATCGAGCTCCGCATCATTCGAACTCGGGCGAAGACCCCGCGAAGATACGTAAATCTCGTAGCCAGCCTTGGCGAGAAGCTCGATGGTCGGCTCCTGCAGACTGCCTTTCGGGATTGCGACTTTGAGGGTTCGTGGTGAGTCCGGCATGAAGGGAGGGCGGTTTTAGTGGCGAAACCGGGGAGATCAAGCCAAGTTTCGCAGTTTTTTTCTGGAGCGACCCAATCTTGATTTGATCGGCGAAAGAAACCACCCATCCCCGCCCGTTGTGGTTCGCATGTCGCCGGGCGCGCACAAGCCACCCCATTTCCCCATGTTTCGCCTCTACTTTTCATGCCTTGCCGTTTGCACCGCCCTTTTCACCCATGCCCATGAGGCCGTCACTCCGCCGCGGGACCCGGCTTACAAGTTGGTTTGGGCTGACGAATTTGAAAATGATGGAACGCCGGATCCTACGAAATGGCGGTCCGAAACCGGATTCGAACGCAACCAGGAACTGCAGTGGTATCGGGCCGAAAATTCCCGCTGCGAAGGCGGTTTTCTGGTCATCGAGGGCCGCAGGGAACAACTGACCAACCCGAATTTCACAAAGGGCTCGGGCGACTGGAAAAAGAACCGCCGCCATGCCAACTACACCTCCGGTTCACTCATCACCATCGGAGAAAACGCCTGGAGTTTCGGCCGTTACGAAGTCCGCGCCCGCTTCAAGGCGCTTCCCGGCCTGTGGCCCGCGATTTGGACGACCGGTCGCGGGCGCTGGCCGCATGGCGGCGAAATCGACCTGATGGAATTCTACGATGAGAAAATCCTCGCCAATTTTGTCTGGGCCGGCAAAGGCGGCAGCGACCACTGGGATGCCTCACACCACCCGATTGCCAATTTCGACAAGGAAACCTGGGATGAAAAATTCCACCTCTGGGTGATGGAGTGGGATGAGGAGGAAATCTCCCTCTATCTGGACGGCAAACTCCTCAACACCCTGCCCGTCAAAACCGCGATCAATCAGGACGGCCCCAAGATCAACCCCTTCCTCAGCCCGCATCACTTCCGCCTGAACCTCGCCATCGGCGGTGCCGGCGGCGATCCATCCCGCACCGATTTCCCCCAGCGCTACGAAGTGGACTACGTCCGGATCTACCAGAAATAGTCCGGGATCGGATGCTTCTTGAAAGTTCGGTGGCGGCTCATGATGCTGCGCGTATGCCTCGCCTTGCCCTGCTCCAGTCCGGGACCTTCGCCACCAAGGCGGATTCCTTCGATCACCACGAAACGCTCATCCGCGAGGCCGCCGCCCACGGTGCGCACATCGTGGTCACCCAGGAGCTTTTTCTCACTCCCTATTTCTGCACCATCCAGGATCCCGCCCGCTTCGATCTGGCGGATCCCCTGCCCGGTCCGGTCACCGATCGCCTCGGAAAACTCGCGGGCGAACTTGGGATCGTGCTCATTTCCTCGTTGTTCGAGCACCGCGGGCCGGGACTCTATCACAACACCGCCGCGATCCACGATGCCGATGGCTCGCTGATGGGGCTCTATCGGAAATCCCACATCCCGCAGGATCCGGCGTTCGAGGAGAAATTCTACTTCACTCCCGGCGACAGCGGCTGGCCGGTTTGGAACACGAAGTTCGGTAAAATCGGCGTCTTGATTTGTTGGGACCAATGGTATCCCGAAGCCGCCCGCCTGATGGCGCTGGGCGGGGCCCAAATCCTGGTTTACCCGACCGCCATCGGCTGGCTGCCTGAGGAAAAACCCACCCTCGGCGACGCCCAACACTGCGCTTGGGAAACCGTGCAGCGCGGCCACGCCGTCGCCAACGGCTGCTACCTCGCCGCCGTCAACCGCACCGGCACCCAGGACAACACCGAATTCTGGGGCCGCTCATTCGTCGCGAATCCCTACGGCGAACTGGTCGCCAAGGCCTCGACCGA